>JAUYEO010000112.1 GCA_030689795.1 Desulfobacterales bacterium
TCAAGTACGCGCGGTCCGAAACGCACGGTGTCGGAAGTTCTCCCGGCCCTGACCTGGATTGAAAACATCTCTTTTAATAGGGCGGAAGGGCCAAGCTCTGTTTCAATCTTTACAACCGCATTTACGAACCAGTCCTGCTCCCTGTAATCAACAGGTGAAGTCTTATAAAAGTTTGACCGGGCTTTAATTACTGATGCTCCTGATCCGGCAAGAGAGTCTATGCCGTAATTGCAGTTTAAAAGCTTATTTCCAATGTTGGAGCCGGCAGAAATATACGCAGTATGTTTTTCCATAATAATCAGAAGCCGGTTGAGCGCATCCTCTCTATTACCTCTTTCATCCTCTCTTTCCCGACAGTAAGAGCCATCCTGATATAACCCTCTCCGGCAGCGCCGAAACCGTTTCCTGGAGTCACGACTATGCCTGCTTTTGACAAAAGATGGCTTGTAAACTGCCCGGATGAATAGCCTTTGGGCGCCTCAACCCACACATAAAAAGTGGCACGCGGCTTCTGAACCGAAAGACCGAGAGCAATAAGGCCGTCCACCAGAATATTCCGGCGTTGGGCATATTCTCTGTTTATATCATCAACGCAGGTCTGGTCGCCGTCAAGAGCCGCAATCCCTGCAACCTGTACCGCCTGAAACGCCCCTGAATCTATATTGCTCTTTATCTGACCGAGCCCGTGTATAACCTCCTGCCTTCCGACCGCAAAACCTAAACGCCATCCTGTCATGTTATAGGTTTTGGAAAGAGAATGAAACTCGATGCCGACCTCTCCGGCTCCTTCGGTTTCCAGGAAGCTGACCGGCTTGTACCCGTCAAAGGCAGTTTCAGTGTAAGCCGCATCATGGCAGACAATAATATTGTTTGCTTCCGCAAAACGCACCACCTCTTTAAAAAACTCACCCGTGGCAACCGCCGATGTGGGGTTATTGGGGTAGTTTATGAACATCAGTTTTGCTTTTTTCGCAATATCTGCGGGAACGGCCTTAAGATCGGGCAGAAAATCGTTCTCCTTCTTTAAATCCATAAAATATGATTTTCCTCCAGCGAACTGAACGCCGACATTGTAAACCGGATAACCCGGGCTTGTCATAAGGGCAAGATCCCCCGGATTTATGAAGGCAAGAGGAATGTGGGCGATACCTTCTTTCGATCCTATAAGTGTTACGATCTCACTTCCCGGGTCAAGCTTCACGTTGAATCTTTTCTTGTACCACCGAGCGACAGCCCTGTTGAAATCATCCATTCCCGTATATGATGGATACTTATGGTTTTCCGGATCCATTGCCGCTCTCTGCAAAGCTTTGATAATGTGAGGAGGAGTCGGCATATCGGGATCCCCGACACCAAGGCTTATTATATCAACACCGCGCTTTCTGACCTCTTCCTTCTGCCTGTCTATCTCCTTGAAAAGGTATGGAGGAAGATTTTTCAGTCTTTCCGATTTTTCAACTGTGAACATATTATCAGCACCATCCCATATAAAAATTAAATCAGGACGCAGATTTTCGCCGATATCCGCAGATAATTAGTAACTACTCAGGTTAATAGACTGTAGGCAGTTAGCCTGTAGGAGAAAATTATGTGCAGCGACTAACAGCCTTCAGCCTACGGGCTACATCCTCAATGCCTGTACTGTCACTAAAATCTTGGCAATCTGCGTTCATCTGCGTCCAAAAATTCATGTACAATCCATTTAATTATGTGTAAGCTTCAGAGTTAATACCTCCATGCATCTTCCCAGAGTTCTCCCTTGTATATGACCCTCGCATCTCCTTCAAGATAAACATCGTAAAATCTTCCATTATCCTCCCTGAAATGGATGGCAAGGACACCTCCGCTTCTCGTTATAACCTTTATCGGAGATACAGATTTATTCTTAAACGCTGTAACAAGCGCCGATGCAATTGACCCGGTGCCGCATGCCAGGGTCTCATCTTCAACTCCTCTCTCATATGTCCGGATCGATATAGCTCCGTTTTTTATTCCGGTTATAAAATTCACATTTGTCCCGGCAGGAGCAAAATATTTATGAAACCGGATTTCCCTTCCTGTGTTTTTAACATCAACTCCATCTATGTCGTCCGTAATTACAACCGCATGCGGAACACCCGTATTTACGCTTGAAAAGGTCAAAGGGCCGCTGTTAAGCTCTATCAGGCAATTATCTTTAAAACCGGAGGGATCCGGCATCTTTACCTTGCTCATGTCACCCGTAACTTCGGCATGAACAATTCCGGCATCGGTTAAAAACGACATGCCGGAGCCGGCAATCCCGTTTAAATATGCAAACCTTGCGGCGCATCTCGCTCCGTTTCCGCACATCTCGGCTCTGCCTCCGTCGGAATTAAAATATCGCCACTTGAAATCGGCCGAATCATGCTTTTCTATCAGTATCAAACCGTCGGCCCCTGCCGACATCCTGTGCATGCAGACTTTTTTAATAAAGGAAGTGAGTCCGCTTTCATCAACAATATTGTTTCTGTTGTCTATTATGATGAAGTCATTACCACTGCCGCTCATCTTAAAAAAAGTTATGTTTTTCATATTATCTCTTCTGCCTGTCTGATTTATTAAATTAGGACGCAGATTTTCGCCGATATCCGCAGATAGATAGGCTGTTAGGCTGTAGGCTGTTAGCTAATAGTCTACAGCCTAACAGTCTTCAGTCTAAACTTCTGCGTTCATCTGCGTCCAAAAAGGAAATATCTATACTATCAAGTTACTCATAAGAAAGAGGGTATCTTTTCGCCTCTTGTAAGATCCTCGTATTTCTGGCGTTTTCTTGCAACATAAAATTTATCGTCCTTTACCATGACTTCCGGAATCTTAAGTCTCGAGCAATAGTTGGACGACATCACGAATCCATACGCTCCGGCGCTCATAACTGAAAGGAGCTCTCCCTGGCCGACTTTCTGAATGATACGGCCAAGAGCCAGGAAATCTCCGCTTTCGCATATTGGGCCGACAATATCGGCCGTCATCTCCCCTTCGTCTGAAATTACAACCGGTTTAATCGCATGGAATGCCTTGTAAAGAGTCGGGCGGACAAGGTCATTCATCCCGGCATCAACAATGACAAAGTCCTTCTCATCGGTTGATTTTCTGTAAAGCACCTTTGTCACTAGAATCCCGGCATTTCCTACAATCACCCTTCCCGGCTCTAAAATCAGCTTGACCTTCATATCTCCGATCGATTCTTTTATCGCAGCGGCATATTCGACCGGATGAGGGGGTTCTTCATCGTTATAGGTTATTCCGAGGCCTCCGCCCATATCAAGATATTTTATATTTATCCCGTAATCCATAAGACCTCTTATCATCGATTTCAGGTTGGAAAGTGCCTCGATAAAAGGTCCTATTTCCGTGATCTGGGAGCCTATATGGCAATCAATGCCTACGACATTGATATTTTCAAGCCTCATTGCGGCCCTGTATCCCATTATCGCAAATTCCGTGTTGATCCCGAATTTATTCTTCTTCATCCCGGTTGAAATATATGGATGGGTCTTGGGATCGACGTCAGGATTTACCCTTATTGCTACAGGCGCTTTTTTCTTCAACAGCCCTGCTCTCTTATTTATGACCTCGAGCTCTTCCAGGGATTCTATATTGAACATCAGTATGCCTGTTTTGAGGGCGTAATCTATCTCGTCAATTCTCTTTCCAACCCCTGAATAGACGATTTTCCGCGGGGAAAATCCGGCTTTTAATCCGCGGTACAGCTCTCCGCCCGAAACGATATCAAGTCCCCCTCCAAGATTTGAAAACAGCCTCAAAACCGCAAGGCTTGTATTGGCCTTTGCGGAAAAGCAGATAAGCCTGTCGACACCTTTAAATGCGTCGCTGAATACCTTGAAATGCCTTTTCAGCGTTGCATGGCTGTATATGTAAAGCGGTGTGCCGACCTTTTCGGCGATCCTGCGGACAGGTACATCCTCACAATACAACTCGTTGTCCCGGTATATAAAGTGATTCATACAACTCCCGATTCAAATAGATTATAAACAGAACTTTTTACGAAGCCGTCAATAAATGATGAACTCGTAAAAAGTCGAAATATGCTCACTTAATGAGCTTTTTGGGGATTTTTAAGTCACTTCGCTAAATCACAAGAACTCGGGCTAACGCCCTCAAACAGCTTGTGATTTTTAACGCTCAGTTCCTTAAAAATC
>JAUYEO010000113.1 GCA_030689795.1 Desulfobacterales bacterium
GATTTTTAAGGAACTGAGCGTTAAAAATCACAAGCTGTTTGAGGGCGTTAGCCCGAGTTCTTGTGATTTAGCGAAGTGACTTAAAAATCCCCAAAAAGCTCATTAAGTGAGCATATTTCGACTTTTTACGAGTTCATCATATATGATGAAATTGTATAAAGTCCATCATATATGTATTCTATTCAAAATCCGTGTTGACCGTTTTTTTGTTGTGATGTAATAAATAAGCAAAGAATATCTGCTTTTTTATATGGAGTTACCTGCAATGCCTTCCGGAACAATCAAAGAATATCAGGAAAAAATCGAATTTTATGAGCTGGTTTTGGACAATATCCGCAACGGCGTGATGATCACGGATCCTGATGGAAAAATCATTTTCTTCAGCGCTGCCTACGGAAATTTCATAGGTATTGACCCGAAATCGACCATAGGGAAAAATTGCGCGGATGTTGTTGAAAATACACGGATGCCTATTGTGGGAAAGACAGGGATTCCGGAGATAAATCATCCTCACAGGATTATGGGCCAGGACATGGTGGTCCAGCGCATTCCCATTAAAAAGGATGGAAAGGTCATAGCTGTCTACGGCCAGGTTATGTTCGAGGACATCCGGGATGTGCAGGCTCTGGCTGCAAAGCTAAATTTTCTGGAATCCAAAGTCAAACTGTATGAAAAAGAACTCGTAAGCCTGCGAGCTTCCAAATATACGATCAAAAACATTGTCGGCAAAAGCGAATCCATGACGGGATTAAAACAGCTGGCTCTTAAAGCGGCAAAAACCCATGCTCCTGTCCTCATCCTTGGAGAAAGCGGGACAGGCAAAGAGCTTTTTGCCCATGCCATCCATCATGCAAGTGAAAGGCGGCCTTTCCCCTTTGTGAGGTTGAATTGCGCGGCTATTCCAAAAGAGCTTCTTGAGGCCGAGCTCTTCGGATATGAACCAGGGGCCTTTACAGGAGCCGGAAGCAAGGGCAAGCCGGGTAAGTTTGAACTGGCTCATCGGGGAACGATCTTTTTAGATGAAATAGGGGAGCTTCCTTTGGAAATGCAGCCTAAATTGCTGCGGGTAATAGAGGAAAAAGAAATTGAACGATTGGGAGGAACCCGTGTTTCCCGTTATGATTTCCGGCTGATTGCCGCGACTCAGGAGAATCTCGGACAGAGTGTGGAACAGGGAAAATTCAGAAAAGACCTTTATTACCGCCTCAATGTAATTCCCGTCCAGATACCGCCGCTCAGGGATCGGAAGGATGATATCCGGACCATAACCGAGCATCTGGTTCAAAGCCTGAACAAAGACCTCGGTATGAATGTAACCAGTATTTCTCCGGAGGTTATGAGTATCTTCGAAAAATACGACTGGCTGGGAAATGTCCGGGAACTGAGCAATGTTTTAGAGCGCATCCTTTACTCTATTGAAGGCGACACGATAGAGAAACACCACCTGCCCTTTTTTCTGCAAACACTGGGGATTGGCGCTACTCCGTATAATCCGTCATCCCTTAAACGGTTACGGGAAGAGATGGAAAGAGAGGCTCTCGTGCAGGCCATAAGGCTTGCGAATAATAATAAAAAAAAGGCTTCAGAGAAGCTGGGTATCCACCGCACTGCTTTATATAAGAAGATGAAAAAGCTGAATATCCCGGTCAAGTAAATGTTTTAAAAAATCTGTGGCTTTTATTCTACATGTAGACAAACGGCCACCTTTCGTTAAAGACCGATATTTCCATATAAAATCCCGATCAAGCCCTAATTGTGTAGAATAAATTATACATAGGAAAAAAATGAGGCTTATTCATTAATATTTTATAATTCAATAAAATACAACTGTTTAGGTGATTTTCTGTTTTGATCTTATATTTGGCCTCTCTTTTGCAACATTAGTTCAATAAATACGATTTTCACCTTACCGGTCTTTTTAGAGAACAGTTCTTCTGTTTTTATTAAAAGGGAAGATGCTTCATGGACATCAGCGAACCTGTCGTTGAAAAAAAAGATATTCTTTATCTGTCAGATGAAAATTTTAATGTAGGCAATGTCTGTCTGGTCACAGGAGCGGGAAGCGGAATCGGAAGAGCAACGGCCATCGCCGCAGCGGCCAATAACCTGATGACGGTCGGCCTCGACATTGACGAAACGGAAGGGAAAAGAACCCAGAAAATGGCCCGCGAGATGGGCGGCCAGATGATTTTTATCAAAGCCGATCTTACCCGCGACGAAGAGATTGCACAGGCTGTTTCCGAAGCCGCCAAACTTGGAAACATCAAATTTCTGGCAAATATAGCCGGAATTCAGCATATCGATTCAATCGAAACTTTCCCGATGGAAAAATATGATGCGATGCACCGGCTCATGCTGAGAGCGCCCCTCTATCTGTCGAAACTGGTCATCCCGTACATTAAAAAGAGTCCCGGAGGAACGGGGGCCATCGGAAACATGACTTCAGTCCACGCTCATATCTGCACAATCAACAAGCCGGCCTATAATATCATGAAGTTCGGTCTGCGGGCTCTTACCCAGTCTATTGCCGCCGAAGGAATGGGAAAGATACGCTCCTTTTCCGTAAGCACTGGCTTTGTAAAAACAGCCCTTACCCTCAAACAGATCCCGTCGCAGGCAAAGCAGCGTGGCATCTCTCCTGAAGAGGTCGTTGAAAAAGTCATGCTCGGAAATTCACGGATCAAGGAGATGATGAGCCCTATAGAAGTAGGAAATCTGTTTGTTTTCGGTTTTTCACGTTTTGCAAAATATCTCGTCGGCGGAGATCTGCTCTTTGACGGCGGCATGGTCCTGACCTACGCCGAAAAATAGTTAAGCGCCGTTACGAAACCATCAAACATAAGGGAGGTTAAAAATGAAAAGATTGGCCATTTTAGCGGTTTTTGTCTTTATTTTTACCATGATTCTTGCCCCGGTAATGGCACAGGCAGGAACTCCGGCGCTTAAAGCTGACACCAAAACTCCGGCGCCTAAAGCTGCGGTAAAAGCGGACGCCAAAGATCCCATCCGCCTCGGAGCCATCTGGGATTATGCAGGACCCTGTTACATGCTCTCCGAATCCGCGGTCCAGGGAATCAAAATCGCTGTCGATGAGATCAATGCAAAAGGCGGCATCATAGGCAGAAAAATCGATCTGATTGTCCGGGACACTGAAATGAAAGTGGATGTCGGCGCAAGAGAGACGAAAGACCTTATCTTAAGGGAAAAAGTCCATTTCCTGATCGGCCCGTGCAGCAGCGGAGTTGCCCTCGCAGTCCAGGTGGTTCAGGCCGAAAGCAAGGTCCTCCGTATAACCTGCATGGCCAATACCGAAGCACAGGTAGTTGATAAATTCACTCCTTATGTGGCCCAGGTCGTTCCAAATACTTACATGGAGGCTATTGCCGCAACACGTTTCATGAATAAAAAATATCCGGCTGCCAAAAAGTTCTGCACGATCGCCCCTGATTATGAGTTCGGCCGGCGCGAAGAAGCCGCCTTTGCCGAGGAAATCAAACGGCTTGTTCCGGATTCTGAAATTCTTTATCAGGCCTGGCCAAAACCGGGAGAAAAGGATTTTACATCTTTTATTACCGCCATCATGGCACAGAAACCGGACGCAGTACACAGCTCGCTCTTCGGCGGGGACCTGGTTGCCTTTACCAAGCAGGCTGCTCCTTACGGTTTTTTTGAAAAGATACCCTTTATAGCCCTCTATGACCTGCCGGTCTTCGTAGCCCTGGGCAATGATGCGCCTGACGGAGTAATGGCATTCGGAAGAGGATGTTTCTTCATGGATCCGAACCCCAAGATGATGGAATTTGTCGACAAATACAGAAAAGCCCGCGGCGCCTATCCCGATTCATGGGCAGTACAGGCTTATGACTCAGTCTATCTGTTAAAGGCTGCGGTTGAAAAGGCAAAATCTTCCGACACAGAAAAGGTCATTGTGGCAATGGAAGGCATCACCCTCGACAGTTTGCGGGGTAAATTTACTATCCGGCCCCTTGATCATATGGGAAGCGTACCCTGCTACCAGGGTGTCATAGCAAAGGATCCCAACTATCCTTTCAAGATCTGGAAAGATGTGGTCAGGGTTCCGGGTGATCAGGTATGGCGGTCTGAAGAAGGGGTAAGAGAAGTATGGAAAAAGACGGGTGTAACCCGATAGGAAAATCCTATGTCATTTGATGTCCTGTTCAATCAATTTTTAAGCGGGATAGCCAGAGGCTCCATGCTCTTTCTGGTAGCCTCGGGCCTGTCCCTGACTTTCGGGGTCTTAAGGGTCCTGAATTTCGCGCATGGCTCCCTTTACATGCTGGGAGCATTTCTCACTTACAGCATATGGAAGTGGCTGCTTATTCCAGTATATGGCTTCTATGTGGCAACTCTCTTAAGCGCCCTGGTTATTGCCGGGATAGGGCTTTTAATCGAATATTCGATTTTAAGACGCCTCTACGCGCGTGGATGGCCGGAGCAGCTTCTTGCCACCTATGCCCTTATTCTTATTATTACAGACACCGTGAAATGGTTCTGGGGAGGAGAATTTCTCTCCATCCCCAGACCGGAACCCTTTACCAAGGCCGTATTTCTCTTTGGTTTTCCCTTCCCATCCTATAATTTTTTTATAATTATTTTGGGCCTTGTGCTGGTTTTTTTCCTCTGGTGGCTCGTTTATAAGACGCGCCTCGGGGATATCATCCGGGCTGCTGCCCATGACAGGGATATGGTCTCAGCCCTGGGTATTCCCATACCCTGGCTTTTCACCTCGATCTTCGTCCTTGGCGCCTTTATAGCCGGACTAAGCGGCGCAGTGACAGCTCCGTATGGATCCATAGCGCTGGGTATGGACATCGAGATCATTGTCGAGTGCTTTGCCGTGGTCGTTATCGGCGGTATGGGAAGCCTGCCCGGAACCCTTCTGGGTTCATTTATAGTCGGCCAGGTATATTCTTTTGGTATTATGTATAAACCAGAGCTGGCTCTGGCCTTTATCTTCATGGTTATGGCCATCGTGTTAATTATTCGCCCCTGGGGTATCTTCGGGAGGCCGGAAAGATAGGCATGGAAGCAAACACAACTGATAAGAAAAGTTCATGGCTAAAGAGCGGATGGTGGCTGATACTGCTTGTTGCAGCAGGCCTCGCCGCCCCTTATGTGATATCTGAGTTCTATCTGCTGATCCTTGGCGAGGCGCTGATCATGAGCCTCTTTGCCTTGAGTTTCAATCTCCTTTTCGGCCACATGGGTCAGCTTCCTTTTGGCCAGGCGGCTTTTTACGGCCTGGGAGGATACGGCATTGCCATGCTCCTGACCAAATATCAGATGAACTTCTGGCTTAGCTTTGTGGCCGGAATCGGATTGGCCGCTCTGGCCGGACTGATAATAGGCATTTTCTGCGTCCGCCTCAGGGGGATATATTTTTCAATACTTACTCTCGCCTTCGGCCAGCTTATATTCGTCATCATCTACAAATGGCACGATTTTACAGGCGGCGACGACGGTATCCAGGGGGTGTTTCCTCCCGAATTTTTGAAAACATCCGTTTCTTATTACTATTTCGTACTCCTTGTTTTCTGCATTGCCGCCTTTATCCTGTGGCGCATCACCCATTCTCCCTTTGGATATATTCTAAAGGCTATGCGGGAGAATTCGGAGCGCACTGAATTTTTAGGGGTCCCGATAGCCAGATATCAGTTAATCGCCTTTGTAATTTCCGCAGCATTTGCGGGCCTGGCCGGCGCACTCTGGGCTCCTTTCTACCGTTCGGTGGCCCCTTCCACCCTGATATGGATTAAATCCGGAGAACCTGTCATGGCGACTATCCTGGGAGGGGCGGGGCTGTTTTTCGGGCCGGTTCTGGGAACCTTTATTATCACCTTTTTCCATGCCTATATTTTAGGATTCACCCATTTCTGGCCCATCATTATGGGAACTCTGATCCTGATTGTAATATTTTTCTTACCCGGAGGAGTTTTAGGTTTTATAAAGGAAAAACTGGATAACAGGAAAAAGAGAGGGCAGCAATCCTGATGGACTCATAAAAAGTCATATGCTCACTTAATGAGCTTTTTGGGGATTTTTAAACCACTTCGCTAAATCACAAGAAGTTTTCGCCTGCGGCGGTTCAAAGCCTTGTGATTCTTAACGCTCAGTAATTTAAAAATCTATTTCCCAAAAAACTCAAATCCGTTCGCATACGACTTTTTACGAGTCCGTCTATCCTGAGAATAATTAATAAGGATGATTAGAACGTGATACTTGAGACAAAAAAATTAGTAAAGGAATTCGGCAAACTCCTTGCCACCAATAATGTCAGCTTTTCCGTAAATAAAGGGGATATCCATGCCATCATAGGTCCCAATGGCGCCGGAAAATCGACCTTCTTTAATCTGATTACCGGATATCACATCCCCGATTCAGGAAAGGTTTTCTTTAAGGGAAAAGAGATTACCAAACTGCCTTCTTACCGGAGATGCAGGCTTGGGATTACCCGCTCCTTTCAAATTACCAGTATATACCCGAAGCTTACCGTCTATGAAAGCATTCTTATGGCCCTCTTGTCCCGGCACAGGGTGACCCTGAATTTATTTTCATCAGCTGATAAATATTTCCGCGAAGAGGTATGGAGTATTCTGGAAGACGTGGGACTGGCCGATCAGGCCCATGTCAACGGAGATTCCATTTCACACGGAGACAAAAAAAGACTTGAACTGGCGGTCACTCTTGGAACAAAGCCTGAATTGCTGCTTCTGGATGAACCGACCTGCGGAATGTCTCCTGAGGAGACGGAAAGCATTATGGCAATGATTAAAAATCTGGTGGACAAGAAAGGCCTGACTATCCTTTTTACCGAACATGATATGGGGGTTGTTTTCGGAATTGCCCGGAGGATCTCCGTCCTTCACCAGGGAAGTATGATAGCCGACGGGACTCCTGAAGAGGTGCGGGCGAGTGAAGAGGTTCAAAAAGTCTATCTGGGCGGTGCAGCATGATGATTGAGCTGAAAGATATCCATACCTATTACGGCACCAGCCATATTCTTTTCGGAATTTCCATGCATGTGGAGGAAGGGGAATCTGTTTGTCTTCTGGGAAGAAACGGGGCCGGCAAGACCACAACCTTAAAAAGCATTATCGGGCTTACCCCCCCAAAAAAGGGAAACATACGGTTTCAGGGAAAGGAGATAGCAGGCAGGCCTCCATATCGTATCGCCCGGATGGGAGTCGGCTTTGTTCCCGATGACCGCAGGATCTTCCCGGATTTAACGGTCCGACAGAATATCCTCCTGGCCAAAAAAGATCGCGAAGGGAGCATATGGAACCTGGACCGGGTTTATTCCCTCTTTCCCAAGTTAAAGGATCTGGACAGCAACATGGGAGGTCATCTAAGCGGAGGGGAGCAGCAGATGCTCACCATTGCCCGTACCCTGATGACCAACCCTTCGCTGCTTCTTCTGGATGAACCCGGAGAAGGCCTGGCGCCCCTGGTGGTCAAAGCCATGGGCGAGCAACTCATGGAGATTAAAAAGTTAGGCGTGACCATGCTCATCTGCGAGCATAATGTCGGACTGGCCATGTCCTTAAGCGACCGCGCTTATATAATGGACAAGGGGGCAATTCGTTACCAGGGAACCATTTCCGATTTAAAAGCAAACGAAGAAATACGCAAGAAATACCTGATGGTTTAAAAAGCTATGAAACTTGGCGCCCTCCCGACACGTCATGCCCGGTTCCGCCCGGACCACACTGCTGTCATTTTTCAGAACCGTCGGCTGACCTATCTTGAACTCAACAGAAGCGTCAACCGCCTCTCAAATGCATTCCTGGGCCAGGGTATCCGCAAGGGAGATAAAATTGCGACCATTCTTCCCAATTGCCTGGAGCTGTTCGAGATCTACTGGGCGGTGGCCAAAATCGGAGCGGTAGTTGTCCCCTTAAGCCCCCTGCTTCGCGGAAGCGGATTGGCTTCTCTGCTCCGTGACTCCGATTCGGTGATGGTCATCACCAATAAGGCTTTTGTTGAAATCCTGGATCCCATAAAGTCCGAACTGCCGGTCATCTCCGCCGGCCGGTACATTCTGACCGACGGCTCCGGAACCGAAGGATACCTGAACTATCACGAAATGAAGGAACTCGCTTCAGATCAGGAACCGGAAGAAACAGGAATCAGCGACCATGATCCCTACAACATAATATACAGCAGCGGCACAACCGGACTCCCCAAGGGGATTGTGCATACCCATTATGTCAGGGCCATGTACTGTATGATCTTTTCTTCAGCATACAGGATTTCTCCGGAGAGCGTGATTCTGCACAGCGGATCAATTGTTTTTAACGGGGCATTTTTAACCCTGATGCCGGCCATGTCTCTTGGCGCGACCTATATACTTCATCCCCAGTTTAATGCGGAAAACATGATCGAAACCATTCAAAAGGAGCGGGTCACCCATGTGGATGTCGTTCCGGCCCAGGTGATTGCCCTGCTCAATTCACCCGGATTTTCCTTTGACACCTTGAAATCGATAGAGATGTTCCTCTGCCTTGGCGCTCCTCTTCTCAAAGAGCACAAGGATGAACTGAACCGCCGGCTTCCGGGACGCTTTTATGAACTCTACGGTCTGACCGAGGGCTTTGTGACCATTCTGGACAAAAATGACTATGCGGCAAAGCCGACATCAGTTGGTTGTCCACCGCCTTTCTTTGAAATGCGGATCATGGATGAAAAACGCCGGGAGGTTCCGGCAGGGGTCGTGGGTGAAATCGCGGGCCGCGGTCCGATATTAATGCCGGGATATTACAAGCGGCCTGATCTGACCCAAAGCGCCATTATTGACGGATGGCTCTACAGCGGAGACCTTGGGTACGTTGATGAGGACGGCTACCTCTATCTTGTGGACCGCAAAAAAGATATGATCATATCAGGCGGGATCAATGTTTACCCGAAGGATATCGAAGAAATTGCGGTCAGGCACCCGGCAGTCCGGGAAGTTGCTGTCTTTGGTATCCCTCATGAGAAATGGGGGGAAACCCCGGTGGCTGCCGTTATCCTCCATCAGCCGGGCTCTGTCACTGAGGAAGATCTGAAGGATTGGATCAATAAACGTGTAGAAGCAACCTTTCAGCGGATTCATAAGGTGGTTTTTATGGACGATTTTCCGCGCAGCACGGCAGGAAAGACGCTAAAAAGAGTCATGAGGGATGAGTTTATTTAACCTTTCTTTCTCTCTATTTCCAGCTTTTTCAGCTCCCTGCGTATGATTTTCCCGGTAGCTGTCATAGGCAGCGAATCCGTAAATTCAATCTCACGCGGATATTCATGAGCCGCAAGGCGCACCTTTACAAAGTTTTTTATTTCCTCTGTAAGTTCCGTCCCGGCTTTAACCCCCGGCCTTAAAACTATAAATGCCTTCACGATCTCGGTGCGAACCTTGTCCGGGCTGCCGACAACAGCAACCATAGTCACAGCCGGGTGCTTTAATATGCAATCCTCAATCTCGGCAGGTCCTATCCGGTACCCTGAGCTCGTTATAAGGTCGTCTTTTCGTCCGACAAACCAGAAGTATCCGTCTTCATCTTTTTTTGCAAGATCGCCTGTCAGGCACCAGTCTCCAACGAACTTGTTCTGAGTAGCTTCGGGATTCTTCCAGTATCCGAGAAACATCACCGGATCAGGACGTTTTATTCCTATCTCGCCCACGATGCCGGGCGCAACCGGCGTTCCCGACTCATCCGTCACATCGACCATGTGCCCCGGAATCGCTCTTCCCATCGAGCCCGGACGGATATCCATTATACCTGCGCAGTTTCCCACGACAAGATTTACTTCCGTCTGTCCGTAAAACTCGTTTATGTCAAGCCCCATGACATCTTTGCCCCACTGAAGAAGCCCTTCCCCCAGGGTTTCTCCCCCGCTTCCGATTGAACGCATGCGATAATCATGGCGGAGACGGGGATCTTTAACCTGGCGCATCATCTTTAAAGCCGTCGGCGGCATGAACGCATTTCTTATGCCATGTTTTGCAAGGAAGTGAAAGGCCTCTTCAGGATCAAATTTTTTTGCCCGTCTGGCCACGACCGGAATGCCGTGGTGCCAGCTCGGAAAGAGAACATCGATCAGTCCTCCGATCCAGGCCCAGTCCGCCGGAGTCCAGAAAAGGTCGTCTTCTTTCGGGAAAAAATTATGGGGAAACTCAACTCCCGGAAGATGCCCGAGAAGTACACGATGCGCATGCAGCGCACCTTTGGGAGGGCCTGTTGTTCCGGATGTGTAGATAATGAGAGCAGGATCATCCGCCTTTGTTGACGCAGGAGTAAAGTCACGGCTTCCCTTTTCAATCAGGTCCCAAAAATCCAGCGCCTTATCGGGGGCTTTGCCGCCGGTAACTATCACCACCTTGAGGAGAGGAAGCTTTTCCCAAATCTCTGTCACTTTAGGAAGGTTGGCCTCATCCGTGACAAGGCACCTGGCCTCGCTGTTTGCGAGCCTGTACTCCAGTGCGTCGGCTCCGAAGAGGGTGAAAAGAGGAACGGCAATAGCGCCGATTTTATAAGCTGCGATATGGGTTAAAGCCGTTTCCGGAGACTGGGATAAAAGGATGCCTATCCGGTCTCCTTTTTCAATACCTGCATGAACAAGTCCGTTTGCCAGGCGGTTTGAGAGCTGTTTTAACTCCCAGAAAGTGTATTTTTCTACCCGGCCTGCTTCGTCTTCGTATATCAGGGCCAGCCTGTATCTCTGACCTGCCCATTTGTCGCATATGTCCACTCCGATATTATAATTTGCCGGTATCTCCCATTTAAAAGACCGGCAGACCTCCTCGTAGCTTTTCCCTTCGTGCAGCATATCTTTTTCCCTCCTAACCACATATTGAAGCTCCCCGCCGCAAACAGCGTTAGAATGCGCCTGATCTGTTCAGGCTTGTATATATTCTCCGCATCTTCAAAACCGGCGCTTACCGCAGGCCCAGCCTTTTAAGGCTGGGTTAAACGAAGATTTCCCGGGAAATGGAACTTTTTCTGCATATCACATCCCGGAGAGAAATAAAACGGAACATTCTTTCTATCATTTTTTCTCCAATCTTTTGCCGGAGACGAAAACAAGAAGGATCTGCCTCCGGTATGTGCATTGCCTGAAAAATAATAAATATGGAGCAATCGGCGTTGTTTTGGATCATTGTGTTTGATATTGACACCAGACGACATATTCTTTATATTTCACCGAAAGTTAAAGAGATCTAAAGAACATCCGATGTTGACGGGTTACAATTGTTTAAACAATAGAGCCAATTGCAAAAGTCCCTCTCCCCTCCCTTGATGGGAGGGGATTAAGGGGATGGTGAAAGAACAACTCATTGATAACTCTAATCTTTTACCCCTCACCCCAACCCTCTCCCGCAAG
>JAUYEO010000114.1 GCA_030689795.1 Desulfobacterales bacterium
ACTACTTTCCATTCAATCGGCTGCAGCATAAACTCTCCGAATTAAAGTTTTTGTATAAGGTCGCACAGAAGACGCACGCCGAACCCGGTTCCGCCGGCGCCGCAATAGTCCGTCTCTTTCTTTATGTATGCGGGCCCTGCAATATCGATGTGCGCCCACCTCGTATCTTTTATGAATTCGGAGAGGAACAGGGCCGCGGTTATGGCTCCGCCCCATTTCGAGCTGCTCATATTGCTTATATCGGCAAATTCGCTTTTCAATAATTCCTTGTAATCCTCGGGAAGGGGCATCCGCCAGCAGCGTTCGCCTGTCCTTTTTGCGGATTGAATTATTTTCTCCGCAAGTTCATCGTCGGAGGAAAAGAGTCCCGCGATCTTTTCTCCAAGCGCAACAACACATGCGCCCGTTAAGGTTGCCACGTCTATCAGTATATCCGGTCTGTATTCTTTCAGGACATAAGAGATGGCGTCGGAGAGAATCAGCCGTCCTTCGGCATCCGTATTGTTTATTTCAATTGTTTTTCCGTTATAACCCGTAACAATATCTCCGGGTCTTGCAGCATCGCCTGACGGCATGTTTTCGACAATGGGAATCGCTCCGATTATTCCGATCTTTGGTTTCATTTTTGCGGCAGAAACAAGTGTTGCGGCTACTGCCGCAGCGCCTGACATATCCATCTTCATATCTTCAAGAGAAGATCCGGGAGGCTTTAAATTTATTCCGCCTGAGTCGAAGGTAATGCCTTTTCCGACAAGGGCTATGGTTTTTTTTGCGCCCTTCGGATCATATTTCAGAATAAGAAGCCTCGGCTTGTTCCGGCTTCCGGCTCCAACGGCAACCATTGCGCCGAAACCAAGACGCTTGAGATTTTTATAATCAAAATCTTTTATAATAAGGTTCTCTTTTTTGGCGATGGAAGCTATGTTTTTTGCAAACTGCTCCGGCTTTTTACAGTTTGAGGGGGTGCTGACCCACTCTCTGGCAAGAATGGTTCCGTTGCAGACTGTTTCAACGCGTGAAGGCAAATCCGAAAAATTTAGCAGAATATGCGGTTCGACAAAAAAGTCGATTTTTTCAAGAGGTTTGTTTTTCTTTTCATTTTTGTATTTAGCAAAGACATGATTTCCCAGAAAAGCTCCTTCCAGCATAGGCTCGATAATCTCTTTAATTTCCATCCCGAGTTTGCCGGAAGAAGGCACGGCGATCATAATTTTTTTGAGTCTGCTTTTGATGCACTTTTTTACGGCTTTGCCGCACAAGGCGCGCAGCGATTCCGCATCAATTTTATTTTTTTTCCCAAGGCCAAAAAAGATAACCCGCGGAGATTTTTCGGCAGGCAGGTTGTAAAGAGTTAACTCATCACCCTTTGCTCCCTTGAATTCTCCTGCAGTTGCGGTTTTGGCTGTAAGGGAAATGGTTCGTTCATTTTCATGCAACTGTTCATCTTCGGCAACCGGTATGACAACGGCATCCGTTTTTAACTTGTAAAGATCGCCTGTTTTAAAATTCAGCATTTTGATTCCTCTCATTAAATTACGAAACCATCAACCTTTGTACGTTTTATAGTTTTCTCTGATTCTCTTCAGTATAGCTTCAAGTTCATCCGCAGAGAGCGCGGTTATTATGCCAGGGCCCTCTTTAGCAGCATATTCGATTTTCTTTGCTTCGTTTGAAATTTCTATAAGACCCAGGCTTGAAGCGGCGCCCTTGATGGAATGAGCTGCTTTTTCGGCAGCATTCATATCGCCGGTATTTATCGCAGTTTTCAGTTTGTCGATACCACTCGTTGTTGTATTTATAAAAAGTTCAATCAACTCCAGATAATCTTCTTTGTCAAAACCGATTTCTCCGGCCAGTTTTTCAAAGTTCATATTTTTTCCCTCTTGAAAACATACTTTTCAAGAATTTCAAAGATGTTTTCCCGTTTAACAGGCTTCGTAATATGATCATCCATACCGGCTTCAATACATTTTTCCCTGTCGCCTTTCATGGCATGGGCCGTCAACGCTATTATGGGTATGACTGCATATCCGCGCCTTCGTATTTCTTTTGTAGCATCCATTCCGTCCATCTCTGGCATCTGGATATCCATGAAAATTATATCAAAATCGTCCGGAGAAGATGAAAATTTTTCAACCGCTTCGCGTCCGGTACATGCTATTTCGACCTGATAACCGGCTTTTGTGAGCATCATCTTTGCAAGCTTCTGGTTCACCGGATTATCTTCTGCAAGAAGTATCCGTATTGAATGCTTCAGATCCTCTTTCACTGAATACTGGGTCATCATTTCTGTTTCGCCGCCGATATCCTGCGTTTTCCCGCTTTCTTTATCGGCCAGCACTCTCTCTATCATCTGAAACAGCCTGTCCCTTCGTATGGGCTTGCTCAGAAAACCGTTAAAGCCGGCTTCTTTACATGTTTTTGCTTCACGGCCTGTGAATGAAGAAAACGCAATCATCAAAAGACGTTCAAAGGGCCTGCCGGATTTCCTGACCTGTATTGCAACATCATATCCGCTGATATCCGGAAGCTGTATATCGCTTATGAAAAGATCGAATGGTTTTTCGCATTCCAATGACTTTTCCAGAGCAGGAATGACTTCTTTCCCGTGGGTTAAGGAAACAACATTCATCTCTGCCTTTTCCAGAACATGAGTCAGGATATCAAGATTGGTTTTGTTGTCATCGAGTATAAGAACCTTTTTGCCGGAGAGGGAAACAGGAGCAAATCTGCGTACTTTTGGATTTTCCGATTTATTGAACCAGGCGGTAAAGTGAAAAGCGCTCCCTGCACCGGGTTTGCTTTCAACCCGTATATCGCCTTCCATAAGATTGGCAATTTTCCGGCAGATAGACAGGCCGAGACCCGTCCCGCCGTATTTTCTTGTGGTTGAACCGTCAACCTGCCGGAACGGCTCAAAAATAACCGAGAGTTTATCTTCCGGAATTCCTATGCCGGTGTCTCTTACCACAGAATGAATCTTTATCCTGTTTTCGGTTTCATCCTCGACATCGATAGAAAGTTCGATTTCGCCTTTTTCGGTAAATTTAGGGGCATTCCCCATAAGGTTTGTGAGTACCTGCTTGAATCTTAAGGGGTCTCCTTTGACGAAGGCGGGAAGCTTGTCGCCTACATGGCAGAGAATATCAACTGGTTTTGAACCTGTCCTGGGTCGTATCATGTCACATACATCATACGCTGTAAGCTCCGGATCAAACTCGATCTCTTCAAACTCAATTTCTCCTGATTCTATCTTTGAAAAATCGAGGATGCTGTTTATAAGGGAAAGGAGAACATCCCCGCTTCTTTTAATCGTATTTGTAATATCGGCCTGGTTCGGATCAAGGCCTGTATCAAGGAGCATGTCTGTAAATCCAATTATTCCATTCAAAGGAGTCCTGATCTCATGGCTCATATTTGCAAGGAATTCGCTTTTAGTCATATTTGCGGCTTCGGCAGCCACTTTGGCTCTTTCCATCTCCACTTCAGCCCGCTTCCGCGTTTCCTCCGCCATCTTCCGCTCGGTAATGTCCAATACAGTCGCTGTGACGGCTGTCTTTCCGTTAAAAAGACATGAAGATCCGAAAATCTCGACATGGATTATTTCTCCGGTTTTCTTCATTCCTCTAACAGCGTACTGAATCAGTTTCGTTTCTCCTGATAATCGCCTGCGTATATTATCTTCGACTACGGCAAGGTCATCCGGATGTATAAGTTGAAAAGGTTTTAGGTTGTTCAGGCATTGCTCAACAGTGTATCCGAAAATTTCTGCGAATTTCGGGTTTACATATTTGAAAACGCCATCCTGAATGAGATTGATGCCGACAAGCGACTGATCGGAAAAGTTTCGAAACTTGTTTTCGGATTCGCGCAATTCGGACATGATGGTATTAATACTTTCCGCCATGGCGTTAAAGGCAATTGATACCTGTCCGATTTCATCATTCCGCTTCACTTCTATTTTATCCAGATGGCCTCCGGCAGCATCATCAGTTGCACGAATAATTCTTTGCAGTGGAATCGTAACCAGCCAGTTGAACACGATGAAAAGGGTGAGCACAACAACAATAGAAATACCGAAAGTTCCCAGATAGATCAGTTTTTTCGCCAGTGAAACGGGCATCAAATAATCTTTTTCGTACATAAAACTTACAATGTGCCATTGCCAGAAAGGAAAGTATAAAGAATGTATTCGAACGCGCTCACCACCTATTTCCTGTATGACGATCTCTGCGTCGTTTTTCGGCAGTGTTTGAAGACGAAGCTTTTCTTCCGGTAATTCGATTGAGGAACCGAGCACATTGAGGCTGTCTTCCGTGACCAGTAAATTGACCTTATGTAATTTTTTACTGATGGCTTTTATTTCCCCAATCGCCTCTTTTTTCAATGCAGCAATCATTTCGGAATCATTTTCCAGCCTGAGCTCCATCAGGTAATTCATATGGCTTTCACAGATCTCAAGACCCAGGCCTGAAGCCAGCCTGAGTTCCGCTTCGGTTCTTTCCTCGATGAATGAAAAAAGCGGGGGTGTCAGGTAGCGAACAAATAATACGGAAAGGATAACGCCCACTGTCAGCACAGGGAGTAGAATGGATAAAAGTATCTGTTTTCTGAAAAATGGCAGCGCTATTTTCACAAGGAATATATTCCTGTTTTTAGAATTTAGGAGGTGCGGTCTGCATTTTAGTGGGATAAACGATCTGTTTTTCCCCTTTTTGCCACTGAATCAGGATGGGGTTATGCCCGATCTGCTTTCCTGTCTGGTCAACCTTGAACCGCCCGATTACCGTCACTGTGTCGAGCGATGAAATAAAGTCTCTTATCTTCTTTTGATCAAACGAATTGTTATGGGTTATCGCATTTTCGATAATCTGGCAGGAAGCGTATGAAGATCCGGCATGGTATGAAGGAATATTATCAGTAAACGATTTATAATCCCTGATAAAATTTTTCGTTCCCGGAAACGGAATTCTCTCATCCGGCTCCCATTGTGATGGCCCAAAGACACCTTCTGCCATATTCCCTGCCTCCTTATGAAAATCGGGGTACGAGGGAGCAATTGTGATACCGACAACCTTTGGCCGGTATTTTGTCTGCTCCATCAAATGGAGAAGTAGATAACCATCCGCCGGGTAAGCAGACAGCATTATTCCGTCCGGATTGACGGCCCTGGCCTCTGATAACAGACCTGGGAGATCTATTTTCCCTGATTGATATCCTTTGCTGAAAGCCACCTTCAATCCGAATTGTTTTGCCCAGGATTCGATACCTGCTGCGACGTCGATATTGAAAGATGAATTTTCATAAAGGATGGCAACGGACTTGAGGCCATTACGCGCCATCAGGTCGAGTAGTCCGATGAAATAGCGGTTTGCTGTCGCATACATTCCAAAAACATTTTTGTAACCACGCTCCCAGATCTTTTCTCCTGAAGCCCCGCTGGCAAGCATCACGTGACCATGCTTTTCGCTCACTTCGGACGCCACAAGTGTCAGAGGCGTTCCGTAAGGGGAAAAGACCAGATCAACTTTATCTTCTTTGATGAGCTTCTCATAAAGCCGGCGCACCAGCTTCTCGTCGCTTTTGTCATCATACAGTATCAGCTGAACAGATCGCCCGAGAAGTCCGCCGCGCTTATTGACCTGGCTTTCCCAGAGCTTATATCCACCTTGAATCATGGCGGAAGGCTCACTGAATTTTCCCTCCAGAGAAACCGTTGCGCCGATGCGAACCGGTTTGGTTTCCGCGCTTGAAACGGACACGGGCATTAGATAAAGACAGCATATTATAATTATTATATTTTTTAATATTATCGGCTTCATCCGGCATCTCCTTTGTAAAGATTTTATTTATGATGAACTCGTAAAAAGTCGAAATATGCTCACTTAATGAGCTTTTTGGGGATTTTTAAGTCACTTCGCTAAATCACAAGAACTCGGGCTAACGCCCTCAAACAGCTTGTGATTTTTAACGCTCAGTTCCTTAAAAATC
>JAUYEO010000117.1 GCA_030689795.1 Desulfobacterales bacterium
GATTTTTAAATTACTGAGCGTTAAAAATCACAAGCTGTTTGAGGGCGTTAGCCCGAGTTCTTGTGATTTAGCGAAGTGATTTAAAAATCCCCAAAAAACTCATTAAGTGAGCATATTTCGACTTTTTACGGGTCCATCAACTATTTATAACTTCAAAATAAAGTCCGACTTTTAAAATACGGTACCCACCGTAAATTCCCATTTTCCGCCTTCACCTGCATCTTTTACAGGATCAAGTATATGTCCATATTCTATGCGCATTGGCCCCATCGGCGAATACCATCTTATACCACCCCCAACGCTTTCCCTCAGATTTCCAAGGTTTACGCTCTCATTGTTATCATAGACATCTCCCGTATCAAAGAATAACACACCCATGACACCTGCTTCTTTAATCAGAGGAAAAATGAATTCGAGATTAAGCTGGACAAATTTGTTCCCGCCGATGTCTGTCAGAACTCCATCAGAATTCAACTTTTTCGGGCTCAGATCTTCCCTTTCAAATCCGCGCAACGAGTTTATTCCTCCCAGATTGAAACGCTCATAGGAAGGAAGATTTCCACCTGAGTTTTTGCTGACATATCCGGTCTTGGCATGTATTGACCCGACAGTGCCCTTAAACAAAGGAATGTACCAGCCTGTTTCGGCAATGTACCGCGTAAAACCGATATCGCCGCCAAGACCGGCATACTGGATAGAGATGGTATGTTCTGCTCCTTCAGTAGGATTAAATACTTTATCACGGGAATCGTATTTCAATGCTGTTGTTATGCTGCTTGAAACATTGTTCCCCTCCATCTCTTTTATGGAATCAGGGGCATCTGTTTGAATATTTCTTATATCGGCGTCGTCAAAAGCATAGTTTAAATAAAGCTTTGTAAAATCATAAACCGGATATCCGAATCTGATTCCTGCGCCCTTGCTGTCCTTGTCATAAGTATCATAATCATATTCCCAGCTATACAGATCAAAACCGGCTGAAAGGGGTATATCAAACCACCACGGTTCGGTAAAACTTAAAGTATATTTATTTGAAACAGCGCCTAATTGCGTTTTTAAAGAGAGCACCTGTCCTTTTCCAAAAAGGTTTCTCTGGGCAATTGAGGCCATGCCGAATACTTTTTCAACGCTGCTGTAACCCGCTCCGAAACTGAAAGCTCCGGTCGGTTTTTCCGCAACATCTATCTTAAGCAGCATTTTATCATCGGAACTTCCTTTTGATGTATTGACTTTAACATCCTCAAAGTAATCGAGGCGATGCAGGTTGCGCATGCTCCTTTTCAACTTGACTCCGCTGTAAAGTTCCTGCTCATATACAAGGAGTTCTCTTCTGATAACCCTGTCTCTGGTCTTTGTATTCCCGCCGATTACGATCTCTTCAAAATAGACCTGCTTGCCTTTATTGATTATAAAGTTAATGTTGACTACCATTTTATCCCGGTCCTGATCTATGCTTGGAATAATATCGGCATATGCATAGCCTTCGTCCGAATAGACATCCGTCAACGCAAGGATATCGCTTTGCAGAACCTGCCTGTTATAATACTTCTCTTTCCCGATCTTAATCTTCTCAATAAGCTTTTCCTGAGGGAAAACCAGATCCCCGGTTATTTCAACTTTTCCGACTTTAAATTGCGGACCTTCATCGATCTTTATTGTAATATCAATCCAGGACTCCTGGGTGTCAGTTTGAGGCTCGCCGACTTTAGCCTGAATAAAACCGTTGTTGTGATAAAAAGATGAAAGCTTTGCAACATCCTGATTTAAGTCTTCCCTGTTCAGATCACCGGCGGAAGATACCAGTGAAAATATGCTTTTTTCCGATGTCGACATAAGCTTTTTAAGCTTTGAGCTTGAATACGCTTTATTGCCTTCAAATATAATATTTTTGATAAGAACCTTCGAGCCTTCCGTAATAATAAATTCGAGGTCGGCCTGATTATTCTCATGTTCGTTGATTTTATATTCCACCCTGACATTATGGTAATTTTTCTCCTTATAGAGGCCTTCAATTCTTTCGATATTTTTCTGAACCATCACATAATTCAGAATTGATCCGGTCTTTAAATTTAAGACTTCCTTTATCTTCTCATCTTCATATATTCTGTTCCCTTTTATAATGATTACCCTTATTGTCGGTTTTTCTTTAACCTTAAATGTTACCACCTTCCCTTCGGCAGTATTTTCAGCTTCAATACGGACATCATCAAAGTATCCCATCGCATAAACAGACTTAAGGTCATCTGCAAGGTTTTTAGGCTGATATATGACTCCTGTTTCTGTTTTAATGACTCTTCTGATTGCATCGGTTTCAATCCGCTTATTACCGTCAACAAACACCTTAGAGATTTTTTCCCGTTTGAAAATTTTCATTCCAAGATCCTGTGAAAGTTTCTTCAGGTTCCCTGAAAGATTTTCTATTCCTTCTCCCTCGTAGAAAAAAACCGATGGAAGCTCATCACCGGAAGGTTCGATCATCTTGGTATCAAGGCTGAAATGCTGGCCTATAATTGTAATGCTTCCCCAGATTACATGGCTGGCGCCGCTTTTAACTCCGATTTTCCTGATTTCATCCATGACTCCGGATTTTTCTGCCCGGGATAAAACCATACCGGGATCGGGTTCCAGAATACCCGCACCATCCTGTTTTAAATGGCTCTTGATTACCTGAGGGATTTGATTCTTAAGATACGAAAGTTCATCCTGGGCGTTAATTTCAAAGGGTAATACCAAGACATTTACCGTTTCAGTTGCATAAATATTGCCGGAAAATAAAACCGCTGTTGCAATAACGATAAGGCACAGATATTTGTTCATTATAACTCCTCAGGCTGTTTCAACAAGCTGCCCGTCATAAATCGTGACACACCTTTGCATAAAAGAGGCCAGTTCCATATTGTGTGTTACTATTATCATTGCCATGCCGAACTCCTGATTAAGTTCCATCAGCAACTCATGAACCTGCTCACTGTTTTTTTTATCAAGATTACCGGTCGGCTCATCGGCAAGAAGAATGGCTGGGTTCAGAGATAATGCCCTTGCAATAGCCACCCGCTGCATTTCTCCACCCGAAAGGGTGCCGATCCTGCTGTTCATCCTCTCCTTAAGTCCAACCCTTACCAATATTGCTTCTGCAGCTTCTTTTGCTTTTTGTCTGCCTGTCCCCTTTATCAGGGCGGGCATCATCGTGTTTTCAACCGCGGAAAACTCTGCCAGAAGGTGATGAAACTGGAAGACAAATCCGATAGATCGGTTCCGGAACTGCGCCAGTTTGCCGGCATCATAACGAAAAACTTCCTCATCAAGAAAAAATAAAACGCCGCTATCGGGATAATCAAGAGTCCCGAGTATGTGCAACAGAGTAGATTTACCTATTCCCGACGCTCCGACAATCGAGATTGTCTCACCCTTATCCAGATCAAAATCAACCCCTTTGAGAATTTCAAGACGGGTCCCGCTGCTGTTGAAGCTTTTGCATATCCCTCTGACTTTTAACAGATTTGAAGAATATCCATGAGCAACCTTATTATTATAATCGGGCATATTGTCATCCATGCCTGATAGCCTCGACTGGATTAAGTTTAGACGCCTGGTGAGCCGGATACAAGGTTGCCAGAAAGCAAATCAGCAATGCCGCCGAAGCGATCAGTAAAACATCAAATGCCACAAGGCGTACGGGAAGAGTTGTCATATAATAAACATCACCCGGCAGATCGATAAATTTATATTTTTCAAGAAGCTTGCAGAGAATGTATCCTGCACAGACTCCCAGGCTGGTTCCGACTGAACCTATTATCATTCCCTTGAATACAAATATTTTTCTGATGCTCCTGTCGGTCGCCCCCATGGCTTTAAGAATAGCAATATCTCTCGTCTTTTCCATTACCATCATGATAAGGGAACTTGCTATATTAAGGGCGGCAACAAGAACAATAAGGGTTAAAATAATAAACATCACCGTCTTTTCCAGTTTTAAGGCAGAAAAGAGGTTTTTGTTCATCTGCATCCAGTCTCTTGTCCGGTAGGGAAATCCCAAATCATTAACGATTTTTTCGGCTATCTTTCCGGCATTATAAATATCACCTACACGCACCTCAATACCTGTCACCGTATTCCCCATCCGTAATATCTTCTGCGCATCTTCCATATTAATATAAGCAAGGGAACCATCATAGTCATGTATCCCGGATTCAAACAGGTCTTTCACAACAAACTGCCTCATTGAGGGTAAATGCCCTACAGGGGATATCATGCCTGATGGTGATATCAGATAAACCATATCGCCTTTTGAAACCCCGAGGCTCCCGGCAAGCTCCTTCCCGATTATTATACCGGGAACAAGGCTTGAAGAACCGCCGGTTTGGCTCTCCTTTTCAATTCGTTGCAGTGAAGAAGCCCTGAGATTCTTTACTACCAGGCCTGCTGTTTTCGGATCAACGCCTTTTAAAACGGCACCGGAGACTCCGGAGGAAGATTTGAGCATGACCTGGGTATAAATAAAAGGGGCCGCCGCCTCAACTCCGTCGATTTCCAGAATATGTTTAAGAATCCCCGGATATCCGGAAAAGGAGCCGCTGTGGCTCATTACAACAACATGCGATTCAACTCCGAGTATGCGGGATTTAAGATCGGACTCAAAGCCGGCCATAACTGCAATGACCACAATCAGAGCCATAACACCGACCATAACACCCGCTATTGATAATATGGTTATCAGTGAGATGAAAGCCTGTTTCTGTCTTGCTCTTAAATACCGGCCGCCTATGAATAATTCAAAAGACATTTTATACCATTATGTAATTAATTAGGACGCAGATTTTCGCCGATACCCGCAGATAACTATTTTTCTCGAATTATCAAAAGTTTTACGTTTAAGTTCTGGTTCAATTATTGGAGATTGAGAAACCGCAGGAATACCTTCTCTTCTAAACTCTATCATCATTGCATTCTCGTACACCTTTTCAAGAAAACCATAACCAAGTTTATTGTAAACGCTATAGAAGATTTTAATAATCTTTTCAGTTAGTTCTTTATATTGAAAATCCTGACGATCTGCGTTCATCCGCGTCCAAAAAGGAAATTCCCATACTACATATTTAATCGTTACTTCAGACCTGCCTTTGCACCTGCGGTTTCATATGCGGGAAAAGAATTACCTCCCTGATTGAAGCTGCATCCGTAAAAAGCATTGTCAGCCTGTCAATACCGATCCCTTCCCCTGCGGCCGGAGGCATACCATACTCTAAAGCTTCGATATAATCTTCATCCATACAGTGTGATTCATCATCGCCCTCCTGCCTGTCCGACACCTGCTGCATAAATCGCGCTTTTTGGTCTTCAGGATCGTTGAGCTCTGAAAATCCGTTTGCTATTTCACGCCCGGCTATGAAAAGCTCAAAACGGTCGGTCAGGGCCGGATCTTTTTCACTTCTTCTTGAAAGAGGTGAAACTTCAACAGGGTAGTCGGTTACAAACGTAGGCTGAATCAGCTTCGGCTGAACAAGCACATCAAAAAGTTTGGTTATTATCTTGCCTGTACGGTTTCTTTTCGTAATCTTAATCCCATTGGAATTCGCAAATTCAAGGAGCTTATCTTTTTCATTGAGGATGAGAGGATCTATTCCTCCGATTTCTTCCAGTGCTTTTAAAAGACTGATTCTTCGCCACTTCCGGCTGAATTCAATATTATTTCCCTGATAGACTATCGAAGTCGACCCGGTAATTTCAAGAGACAAGTGAGAAAATAAATCCTCGGTCAGATTCATAAGATCCTGATAGGTAGCATAAGCCTCGTAAAATTCCAGCATGGTGAATTCAGGATTATGCTGGGTTGAAACCCCCTCGGTCCTGAAATTTCTGTTTATCTCGAATACTCTTTCAAAACCTCCTACAACCAGCCGCTTAAGATATAGTTCGGGAGCAATTCGCAGAAAAAGATCCATTCCAAGCGCATTGTGATGTGTTTGAAATGGGGTAGCTTCGGCCCCTCCCGGGATCGGTTGCATCATAGGTGTTTCAGCTTCAATATAATCCCTTTCTAGAAAAAAAGTGCGTATCACCTGAATAATTTTGCTGCGCCTTATAAATATTTCCCGAACTTCCGGGTTCATTATTAAATCGAGATAGCGCTGACGATAGCGCTTTTCAGGATCTTTAAGGCCATGAAATTTTTCAGGCAAAGGTCTGATGGCTTTGCAAACAATCCTCAATTCAAAAGCAAGTATCGTCCATTCACCCGTTTTTGTTTTGAATATCGAACCTCTGATTCCTACAAAATCGCCGATATCAAGCTGCTTAAAAAGGGCATAAGCTTCATCTCCCACTTTATCTTTTCTTATATATGCCTGAAACTGCCCGGTTCGGTCTTTAAACCTTATAAAGGAAGACTTACCGAAAAGGTTCATAGCCATCATCCGCCCGGCAACAGAAAAAACAGTCTCATCATCCGTTTTTGATTCCGGAAATTCTTTAACTGCACTCCTTATATCCTGAACGGTATGCAAAACTTTAAAATCATTTGGAAAGAGATTGATATTGTTATCTCTTAATTCGGATAGTTTATTTCTTCTATTTTCCAGCAACTCGCTTGTTTTTTCCAAATCCATCAGTCTTATGCTTTCTTATTATGATATTATATTATTTGCCCGCAAATTTTCCAACGCCTGGGAATAGAACCGGCGCGGCTTCGATATTAACCAGACTATCATCAAATCAGGGCCGAAATCAAAAAAAAAGAGTAGATGGACGTAACTTATTTGAAGAATAGTGTCAAGATTAAGTTGGCGAATCAATTTGCTTTAATTTAAATGTAAAAGCAGAGCCGGCCTTCACTGTACTTTCAACATCAAGCCAGCTGTCATACGATTTAAGGATATTATGAACTATCGAAAGACCAAGCCCCGTGCCGCTCGGTTTTGTTGTGAAAAACGGATCAAAAATGGATTTAATTATTTCATCCGGGATACCGCAACCATCGTCATTTATTTCCACCAAAGCATATTTATTCCTTAATGAAGACATTCTCACTTTAATATTACCTGAGCCTTCAATAGCCTCAGAAGCATTTAAAAGGAGATTCCATAATATTTGATTCAGATGAACAGGGTCCATTTTAACCCAGACACCAGGCGTAATATCTGTCAATATTGAAATTCTACCTGAATATTTAACGTCTTTATCAAACAGATCGACAATATCTTCCATCATTTTACCCAGTTCAAATGCTTCTGTTTTACCGGCCGGCGGCCTTGAAAACATTAAAAAATCGTTGACAAGGGAACTTAAACGGTCTGCCTCCCTGAGTATTATCCTCATAAGCCTGTCCTGATAAGGGTTATCCCGCATATCTTCTCTCAAAAGCTGAATCGAGCCCGATATTGAAGCAAGGGGATTTTTTATCTCATGAGCCATCCCGGCCGCTATCTCACCCATGGCAGCCATTTTTTCAAATCGCTTGACGCGCTCCTGCATGGCAATCAGTTCCTTTTTTGTTTTCCTTGTCTGTTCGGCAAGAAAATTGCTCAATAAGGCAACTGCAAAGCAGGCAATAATTGTAATTAATATCTTGTAAAGAACCTGGCTCCACGGATAATTTGCCGCAACAAGGCTGTCTTTCATCAGAAAAGGCGTTATAATTCCGTAATATTCTAAATCAACAATTACACCGTACTGTATTGCACAAAGTGCAGCTATTATCATGCTGCCTTTTTTGAAAAGAAGCATGCTTGAATAAATTATAACGACTAGATACAGAAATGAAAAAATACTTGAGAAGCAGCCGGTAACAAAAATTATACAACTTACAATAACAGTATCTAAACCAATTTGAATCGAGGCAAAACGTTGCATATTTTTCATACGATAAAACAATATTGTATAACAGAATGAAAGAACAAAAATACCTGCTATAAGGCTGTAAAGCATTAAAAGTGGTCTATCCAGCGGTGATCGGATTGTGCCAAGTTGAAGAACAATTGTGGATCCCAACAAAAGAGTAGAAAAAAGAACTCTGCAGAACATCAGCCATTTGAGTCTTTTATAAATGTCATTCTCATGTATTTCTGTGGTTTTTCTCATATATTTGATTTAACACAAATATTTTTTTATGCCAACGAATAAAAAGCCAAAAAAAAACCCGGAACCTTTAAAAGGCTCCGGGTATATATAAAATTTTCGGCGGTGTCCTACTCTCCCACTCAGTTTCCCGAGCAGTACCATCGGCGCTGAAGAGCTTAACTTCCGTGTTCGGGATGGGAACGGGTGTCTCCTCTTCGCTATGACCACCGAAAAATCGTGATCTTACAAAGAAACTTTTCAATTTGGTTATATAATCACACCTGATTATGAATATTATTTTATGGCCAAGCCTCACGACCTATTAGTACCAGTAAGCTAAATACGTTACCGCACTTACACACCTGGCCTATCAACCTTGTAGTCTTCAAGGGGTCTTGAGTTAAGTATGTTTCCACACTTAAGGGATATCTAATCTTGAGGTTGGTTTCCCGCTTAGATGCTTTCAGCGGTTATCCGTTCCGAACTTAGCTACCCAGCTATGCCGCTGGCGCGACAACTGGAACACCATTGGTTCGTCCATTCCGGTCCTCTCGTACTAGGAACAGATCCTCTCAAATATCCTGCGCCCACGAAAGATAGGGACCAAACTGTCTCACGACGTTTTAAACCCAGCTCACGTACCACTTTAATTGGCGAACAGCCAAACCCTTGGGACCTGCTCCAGCCCCAGGATGTGATGAGCCGACATCGAGGTGCCA
>JAUYEO010000118.1 GCA_030689795.1 Desulfobacterales bacterium
AGATTTTTAAGGAACTGAGCGTTAAAAATCACAAGCTGTTTGAGGGCGTTAGCCCGAGTTCTTGTGATTTAGCGAAGTGACTTAAAAATCCCCAAAAAGCTCATTAAGTGAGCATATTTCGACTTTTTACGAGTTCATCAACCCTACCCTGCAATAAAAAAGAGGTTTGACTTTTATGTCAATACGCCGATTCTGTCAAGATAAGTCAGGTAAACGTTTATCCGGCAAACTATTTCTTTTCTTCCTCCTCTGGAATAGTACCGGTGTTTTTCACAGCCTCTTCAACAGCCTTGTAAATTGATTTGAATGTCTCATTAAAACCTGTCGGAGACACCCTTCCTGTTTCAATGAATTTCACTGTTATCTCTTTCGCTGTTTTTAAAATATGTTCGTCCATCGATCCCATCATCTTCTCCTTCGATATCGTATTTTTAATGATTATAGCATATTATCAGAATCATTCGGAATGAGTCAAGAGTTGCGGTAAAATTTTCAAATACCCTTGATTTCTCTGTTAGCTTTTCTGATTGACATAAAACGGCCCTTAAATCATAATCGTATAAAGTCGAACTTTAGAGGAATTTATCATGCAAAGAACGGAAACCATTCAAGGAGAGAAATTTCTCGACGTGATCAGGAAGATCGAGGGCATGACCTCTTCCCAGCAGCGGTTCATTCAGGAAATGCTGTCGCAGCGCAAACAGGCACCCGCTTTGCCTAAAAAACGAATTCTGAAAAAGAGCTTCGGATTGTGGGCGGATCGCGGGGACATCAAAAGTAGCACGGATTATGCGAATCAGTTGCGCCGCGAGTGGCAATCGCGATTGGGCATGAAACTCGTCATTAGGAATATCAAGCATTACCCGATGAAGGATGTCGAGATCGTCAAACCCTATTGAGCACGTAGAATCAGCCCACCGCAAAACCGATCGGGAAAATCGGGCTTAGGCCATCCATATAGTTACATCACAGAGTTCATTGAGATTTTCTACAACTGGCAGCGTTGACGTAACAGGTTTTTATCTGCTCCCGGTCGTCTTTTAAAAGAAGATTTACACACTGCAAAAAGCGGCATACGCAACAGAACGGTGTCCTCTAAGGCCAAGTCGTTCGTACTGGGCATGCACAGCTTCCGGGGCGTGGAGACGTCCGTGCAGAGCGTACATGGCGGACTGGGAAAAGATTTAGAAACAAAGATGAAAAACAGGGCTCATTACTTAATAGATTTACAAATTCGTGTTTCTGGGTTAGAATAAGAAAAAGATAAATTCATAATTCAGGAGAAAATTCGATGCTGACAAAAACTATTGATATCAAAAAGAAGCCTCCGGATTTAAAAGTCTTGTTGTCTCTCGTAGCAGATGGAACGGAAATCGTCCTTACAGACAATGATACTCCTATAGCCCGTCTAGTGCAAATCGGGAAAAGAGTGGCGGGCCTGCATTCAGGAGCAATCCTAATGAGCGAAGATTTTGATGAGCCTCTTCCAGATGAGTTTTGGGCAGGAAACGCATGAAGTTACTTCTGGATACTCACACTTTCATCTGGTGGGATAGTGATCCTCTCAAGCTTACACCACAGGTTCTGAATATGTGTCAAGATCCGGAGAATTTACTGCTGCTCAGTGTGGCAAGTGTATGGGAGATGCAGATCAAACTACAATTCGGCAGACTGAAACTCACTTTGCCCCTCGCAGAATTGGTGGCAGGTCAGCAACAGACCAATAAAATCGTAATCCTCAACGTTAAACTTGAACACATTCTGGCTTTGGAAAAATTACCGCCTCATCATAAAGATCCCTTTGATCGATTGCTTATTGCTCAAGCAGATATTGAAGAAGCTGTTCTGGTCAGCAAAGATCAGATTTTCAAAGAATATCCGGTCCAAACTGTCTGGTAGCAAACCTGCCGGTAGACTTGCAGAACATCCTTATATTGTCAGGGTATACTGGAGCGGAACTTGGTGATTGTGAAAGGGACCTCGCCCAGCCTGGGAATACTTGGGGTACGCTCCACAATTCTGAAGTTTTTTTGTTCCCCTGGAGGATGCGACAGAGGCTGTATATCAAACCCCCATAAGCACAGCAAAATAAAGCCGTTCTGCCGCATTTCCGGCAGATTGAATGAGCCCATATCCCGACATGGCTAAGTTGAATTATTTAAAGCTCTCAATTCGTGACATTACAGATTACGTTTGAAAAGCAAATTTACGCTTTGCAAAAAGCGGCACAAGCAACAGATTGGTATCTTCTATTGACGGCGGGGATCAATCGTCGGCCTGAGGGTGTTTGGCCAGACTGAAGCCCCCCTTGATTGCAGAAAGCTGAATACTGGCCGAGCCCTTAATCTCGTTGAAACGGCTTTGCGCGCTCTGTTTCCCCCCGGAACCCGGCGCAGGCGGGGCCGATGTCGCCGCTCCGGGTTCGGAAGCCGGCAGGGCAAAGATGTGACGCAGAAGATTCTTATCTGCACCACGCCCGGGCTGGGTTAAAATCCTGACCAGTTCGCGGGGGCTCGTTTTCACAAAATCAAGTGTGGTCGGTCCGAGCCGGTATTTTGCCTTGAATTTTTTCGAGTTGCGTTCCCAATCGGTGTGCGCCGGATTTTCAGCGTCCCCCAGAAAAGATGTGAGCACAGTGTCGGTTATAGAAACGATGGCGCGCACACCTTTAAATTTCAACGACGATACTTCGGGGATAGTGATCCCCTGACGTATAAAAAAATCTTCGGAACGATCTATGGTTTCATCACGTTCGAGATAGATCGCAAACCATGTATGCAGGGAAGATGTTTCGCCTTGCCGGTGCACGCTGACTGGCACCCGAAAAGCCAGGCGGCAGCCTTCGAAAAACATTCGCCGTGCGGCCTCCAGGCCGGCTGTATCGATTAAATTTTCCCTGAGCTTAGGCGCCTTTCCGGGCTGGGATTCCGAAAGCGTGATCATCGATTCGGCCGGCTGCCGGATGGCCCAACGGGCCAGATCTAAAACGCCGCGAAAGTTCTGCCTGGTCTTCGGCCGCGATTTGTCAAGAGAGGCATTCAGAAAACCGGCGTTTACTGTCTCTTCACGCTCCGGAGTCCTGAGTACTACAACGAGCTCACCGGCAAGGATGGGGAAAAAATAATGCCGTATCACGGACAGATAACAGGATCTCAGATGTTTTTGACGCAGATCCGGAAAAATTTTCAGATCGTCGTCCACAAAAGGAATCAGGATACTCAGCCCCGGTAGATTTTTACGGTTGAGCTTGAAATCGGAATCAAAACGATCGACAACTGCGGCATCTTCCACCGGGAGCGCCAGATCTCCACGAAAATTCCCGAAATAGCCGTATGGCGCATAACGCTGAGTTCCAAGACGGTGAATACGAAGCGCCGATTGGCCCATCAGCAAACGCCTCCGGTCATCACAGCGCACAGTCAGTCCGAAAAATGTATTGATTCGCGATGCCGCCTGAAAGACCGTCTTTCCCAACCCCCAACGGCCTACGTCGGTGCTCTCTTTTCGAGTTCGACCAATGTTGATGGACCCGTAAAAAGTCGAAATATGCTCACTTAATGAGTTTTTTGGGGATTTTTAAATCACTTCGCTAAATCACAAGAACTCGGGCTAACGCCCTCAAACAGCTTGTGATTTTTAACGCTCAGTAATTTAAAAATC
>JAUYEO010000055.1 GCA_030689795.1 Desulfobacterales bacterium
CTTTAAATTTATCTTTATTTATATCCTGTTCGGTTTTAATTTCAATAAACTTTTGCTCATAATTTACTCGTAGTTTCTTCAACCCACTTAATTCTTCTTGGAATTTTTTATTGATGGCACTGATATTTCTTACACCTAAAAAACCGATGATAGTAAAAACGCCAAGAATAATTGTAATTACAATATTTATCATCTGAATATATGAGGAATATGTTTCTTTAAGGAGATCCTTTTCGATGCGATAATTAAGCTGGTCCCGCCTTACTTCTTGTAACGCATCTTTAATCAGTTGAAGATCAGATTGAAGTTTGTCAATTAATTGGATTGATTTAGGTAACTGCTTTTCATTTTTCTCAGACGCATTGCATAAATTGAACATGATTCCAATTAAAAAAACAAATAAAAGTATTAAAGTTTTTTGTTTCATAAGGATTATTCCTTTTAATAATGGGAGCGAGTCCGGGATGCCCTTTGCTTCTAAAGTTTCTTCGCCCCCCTGTAGATGAAAGAATGTGCTCATTATTTAAACTTACTTTCGGGAATCTTTCCGCTGCGCTTCGCCTCCAGACAACCTCTCGTGATGATGCCCTCGCCCTTCACCTATCCTTTGGCTCCACAAATACCTGTCTATAGGAGAATTTTTTTTGACAAGCGAAGGCCATATGGAGGTTCGACCATGAACTCATCAGAGGCCGTCTTTGAGGATGGTTGACAGATTCCGCCCGCTATAAATCCTCAGGATCAGTTGTTCCGACATTCAAATCCTGAAGTTTCCTGCAAGCCGCTTCCAGAGGACTGAGTTTGTTTTGAACCACATCCCACAATATGGGCAAATTTACTCCGAAATAATCGTGAATAAGAATGTTTCGTAATCCCTTAATCTTGCGCCAGTCGACTTCCGGAGCGGCTTTTTGGACCTCATCCGGCAGTTTCCCTGCCGCCTCGCCGATGATCTCTATATTTCGAATGACGGCGTCCTGGGTTTTTCGGTCCGCGGCAAAAACATCTTCATCCTGATCTTTCACGTAGGACCTGACTCGGAGTATAGCATCCATGATGTCATCCAGATAAAGGCGAAAGTCTCTACGCATAGGCCACTTCACGTCTGATTATCGGTCTGAGCCTGGGTTTGATTGAATCAGCCAGAACCAGATCGACGGGGCAATTGAAAGTATCCTCAAGATAAAATTTCAAATCCATGTAATGGTCAAAAGATGGTTGATCAAGTTCCACCAGGATATCTATATCGCTTTGATCATCTGCGACGTTGCGAAGACGGGAACCGAAGAGTCCAATCCGCCGTACGGAAAATCGGTCGGAAAGCTCTTGTTTATTCCTTGAAAGAAAATCCAGTATATCTTGTTGTTTCAGCATATATCGATCCTTTTCCCGATTCGGTTCTTGTTTATCACATTTCAAAATTTTAATAAAGATCAGTATAGTTTATAGATATTTTCAAAAGATTATTACTGTTCGGTGGGATCAGGTACGTTCATCAATATATAAGTTGATCATGTTTCAAGATTCAATTTCAGTTCTTCTGCCTGTATCCGGCCACGCTCACCGCCGATTGAGTTATATTCAATCACCCGGATAGCTCCCGCTGCCTCACATTCAGATATTCCCCCTCTTTCATCCTCCAATACCACTGTCAAGTTATATATTGATGAACGTATTCGCCCCCAGATGTTAAGAGAAATTCTCCGTTTTAAGGAAAAGAACCTGCATATTTTATTTTTCGGTTATACAAATAAAATGAAAAGTTGCGCTAAAAAACCATGTTTTGCTAATTTTGTCAAATACTTTTGACCGCACAGTTTTATATGAGAATACAGAAGACAGAATAAACCCTCTTGTCAAGTCTGACGACCCCATTTCCCTTTCAGTGTCGGTAAGGCAAGGGATTTTTTCAATTGCTTCAGAAAAAGGCTCCTTTGAATTTCTCTTGCCCCGAAACGCTTTAGATGACCGGTTGAAATCTGGCAGTCGATAAGATCAAAGGAGTATTCCTTAAGATAATCAACGAGGCAGGCAAAGGCGACCTTTGAGGCATTGCTCTCAAGGGTAAACATCGATTCTCCGAAAAAGCATCTTCCAAGCGAAACACCGTAAAGACCGCCGGCAAGAATTCCATCCTTCCATGCTTCAACCGAATGAGCGTAACCGTTTTCATGAAGCCTGCAATAAGCATCTATCATATCCCTGACAATCCAGGTTCCTTCATTTTCCCTTCTCCCGGCACCGGCGCACAGATTGATAACCCGCGAAAAAGCAGTATCGAAAGTCACTTCAAACGCGCCTCTCTTAATTATTTTTTCCAGGCTCTTTGAAACTCTCGTTTCATCGGGATAGAGAACAAGGCGGGGGTCGGGCGACCACCAGAGGATGGGTTCATCTTCCGAATACCAGGGGAATATGCCGAGGCTGTACGCAAAAAGGAGCCTATCTTCGCAAAGATCGCCTCCGATTGCAAGAAGGCCGGTTTTGTCCGCAAGCTGCGGGGGAGGAAAAATTATTTCATCGGTCAGACGATATACCGGCATTGATAATATGGTTTTTTGTTTCTGGTTTACCGTTTTTAGTAATAAAAGCGTAAAGTTATATATTATGCTTTAGTCATAAGTTTCAAGTTACAGGTTTTCCGCCTGACGCGGACATCTTATCTCTTGTTTCCTGTTAATTGCTGACAGTTTCCGGCTTCCTTATTTCGCCGGAATGACGAAAAGAAGATGCCTGGAAAAAAGCAAAAGAAGGTTTGCCTTCGAAAAGATCGAGACTGACGCTGCCGCCTTTCTGAAGCCTGCCGAACAGGATCTCGTCCGAAAGAATATCCTTGATTTCGGTCTGAAGCACCCTTGCGAGGGGTCTTGCCCCGTATCTCGGATCATAACCTTTATTTGCAAGCCAGGGTCTTAAGGCGCCGGAGTAAGAGAGGGATACTTTTTTTGCCGCAAGCTGCTCTTTAAGCTCGGCCATGAACTTATCGACCACCATCTCCATTATGCCCGGAGTAAGAGGTTTAAAATTGATCATGTCATCAAGCCGGTTTCTGAATTCGGGGCTGAAAATGTTCTCAACCGCCTTTTTCCCCTTGCTTTCCGGGTCATACCTGACCTCCCCGAAACCGATTGTCTGGGCGCTCATTTCACGCGCTCCGGCATTCGATGTCATGATTATTATGACATTCCTGAAATCGGCTTTTTTACCGTTGTTGTCCGTCAAAGTCGCGTGATCAAGAACCTGAAGAAGTATATTGAAAAGATCCGGATGGGCCTTTTCTATTTCGTCGAAGAGCAGGACGCAGTGCGGGTGTTTGCGCACGCCGTCCGTCAGGAGGCCGCCCTGGTCAAAGCCTATATAGCCGGGCGGAGCCCCTATCAGGCGGGCAACGGCATGTTTTTCCATATATTCGCTCATGTCAAACCGCATGAACTCTATTCCCATGATGGCTGCGATCTGCCTTGCCACCTCCGTCTTCCCGACGCCGGTAGGACCAGTAAAGAGGAACGACCCTATGGGACGGCACGGAATACCGAGCCCTGCCCTTGAACGCTTGATCGACGTCACAAGAGATTTGATCGCGCCGTCCTGGCCGAAGACAACCCCCTTCAGCCTCTCCCCGAGATTCTCAAGCTTCGACCTGTCTGATGCGGATACGCTATTCTCGGGTATCCTTGCCATTTTCGCCACTATTTTTTCGATGTCGGCAGGATGTATCTTTTTCCTGTGCATTGAGCCGGAAAATTTAACAAAAGCCCCGGCCTCGTCTATAACATCGATGGCCTTATCGGGGAGGTACCTGTCGTTTACATGCTTTGCCGAAAGCTCGGCTGCCGCTTTAAGGGCCGCATCGGTATATTCGATGCCGTGATGCTCCTCATAATGGAATTTGAGGCCTTTTAAGATCCGGATGGTTTCGGAGACTGTCGGCTCCGGAACTTCTATCTTTTCGAAGCGGCGTGACAATGCCCTGTCTTTAGTAAAATAGTTTTTATATTCCTCGTAAGTCGTTGACCCTATGCAGCGCAGTTCGCCTGTTGCAAGAGCGGGCTTTAAAATATTTGACGCGTCCATGGAGCCGCTGCTCGTCGCTCCGGCCCCGACAATTGTGTGTATTTCATCTATGAACAGAATGGAGTTTTTCTTTCCCTGAAGCTCCGAAATAACCCCTTTCATCCGCTGCTCGAAATCGCCCCTGAATTTCGTACCCGCAAGAACCGCCCCAAGGTCAAGAGAATAAATACGGACATCTTTGAGTGCGTCAGGAACATCTCCCTTTAATATTTTCTGTGCAAGACCTTCGGCAAGCGCCGTTTTCCCCACCCCTGGGTCGCCCACAAAAACAGGGTTGTTCTTTCTTCTTCTGCAAAGCACCTGCAGGGTTCTCTCTATTTCAAGATCGCGGCCGATGAGAGGATCGAGTTTCCCATCCGCAGCCATTTTAACGAGATCCATTGTAAATGATTCCAGAAATTCGGATTTCTTTTTCTTGTCTGTCTTTTCAGTTTTGGCAAAACCGCCCGGTCCTTCCTTCGGGCAGGTTTTCTGAATATCATGGGATATGTAGTTTAAAACGTCAAGACGGGTAACCCCTTCAAGTGTAAGGAAATATTCCGCATAGGAATCCTTCTCCTCGAAAACGGATGCAAGGATATCCCCGACTTCAACTTCCTGTTTTTCCGCAGAACGAGCATGGTTGAAAGCTCTCTGTATCACTCTCTGGAATCCGGTTGTCTGCTGTAAAACATATTTGACGCCATCCGGAGCCGTCTCGACTCTCATCCTGAAGAAATTTTCGAGAGCATTGAACAGGTTTTTTACATCTCCACCGCAGCTTTCTATTATTTCAACACCTGCATTATCGTGCAGAATCGCAAAAAGAAGATGCTCGGTCCCGACATATTCATGGCGCCTTCTTTTTGCCTCCTTTACGGCAAGGCCGAGTGTTGCGCTCAGTTCCTTACTAATCATTTATTCTACCCCTTCTCAACGGAACATCTCAACGGAAAACCCTTTTTACGGGCAAGGGCATGTACGGAATTCATTTTTGTCTCCGCCACCTCCAGAGTATACAAACCGCACATTCCTCTCCCCTGCCTGTGAACATTTAACATAATAAGGATCGATTCCTCCATCGATTTCTGGAATACCGTCATAAGCACCTCAATGACAAAATCCATGGTGGTATAGTCATCGTTGTGAAGCAGCACCCTGTACATGGAAGGCTCTTTGATCTCATCTTTGACATCGGAAAGGGCGCTCTCTTCAATTTCCGGACTTATATTATTTCCCATAAACCACTTATGTTCAACAAAACATTTGAAGCTCCCCGCAACAAGCCGAGGGTGACCGCTTGCTATTGCGGTTCAATAAATTCTATAAAATAACCTTTCCAGGGACAATATGATTTTATATAATAATGATGATCCGGCAAAAAGTCAAAAACAGCCTTTTTTTCAAATAAGAGTCTTTCTCTTCCAGAGCTTGTAAATTGCAGGATAAACAATAAGTTCCAGTAAAAATGAAGTGACAAGGCCTCCTATCATGGGAGCCGCAATGCGTTTCATTACATCGGTGCCGGTTGCAGTTGACCACATAATCGGCAAAAGGCCCATAAATGCGGCGGCAACCGTCATCATCTTGGGGCGCACCCTTTTGACCGCACCGTGGACTATCGCCTCATCCAGCTCTCCGATATTATTCAACATACCCGCCTTTTTTGCTGAATCATAGGAAAGATCGAGGAAAAGGAGCATGAATACTCCTGTTTCAGCGTCGAGCCCGAGAAGTGCGATCATTCCGACCCATGCGGCAATCGAAACATTGTAATCGAGGAAATAAAAAAGCCAGATAGCGCCTATGGCGGAAAAAGGCACAGCCAGCATGACAACCATAGACTTAAAGGCGGAACGTGTGTTCATGTAAAGAAGAACAAAGATCAAAACGAGTGTAATCGGAACTATCACCTGAAGGAGTTCACGAACCCGCAGCATGTTTTCATACTGGCCGCTCCACTGCAAAACATATCCTGTTGGAACGGAAAGTTTTTTTGCAACCTCTTTTTTGGCCTCCGCAACATAGCTCCCGATATCACGTCCTGTTATATCGACATATACATAACCCGTGAGAAATCCGTTTTCGTTGCGCAGCATGGAAGGCCCGCTGACAATCTCAATATCTGCGAGATGCGCCAGTGGCACCGATGACCCCATCGGGGTTGAAACAAGAACCCGCCCCAGCTTGTCCATATCGTCGCGGAGTTCGCGGGGATACCGCAGGTTAACCGGATAACGTTCTCGCCCCTCGATTGTTGTTGTGATGTTTTCGCCCCCGATTGCGCTCATTATAACCGACTGGAGTTTTCCAATCGTAAGGCCGTAACGGGCAAGCTGATCCCTGCGGGGTTTAAAATCCACAAAATATCCTCCTGCCACGCGTTCGGCATAAACACTTCTTGTACCGGGAATATCGCGGACAATATTCTCAAGGCTGGCGCCTATCTTTTCGATCTCTTTGAGATTGGACCCGGATATTTTTATGCCGACAGGAGTGCGTACTCCCGTGGAAAGCATATCTATACGCGCCTTGATCGGCATGGTCCATGCGTTCGTCACTCCCGGAATGCGCAAGGCAAAGTCCATCTCGTGAACCAGGTCTTCCCATGATATGGTGTCAGGCCAAGCAGGACGAAGCATTGCCTTTAAAAATCCCGGCGCCCACGAGGAGTACCATCTCTTCTTTGGCCTCCACTCGTTTTCGGGCTTTAGTATAACAGTCGTCTCCATCATGGAAAAGGGAGCCGGGTCAGTTGATGTTTCAGCCCGCCCTGCTTTTCCAAAAACTCTTTCCACCTCAGGAAATGATTTTAATACACGGTCCTGTGAAGTAAGAAGCTCCTGGGCCGCCGTAACCGAAATACCGGGCAGGGTTGTGGGCATATATAGAATACTTCCTTCCTTCAAGGGAGGCATGAATTCCGAACCGAGCTTGAAATAAACAGGCACACTTAACGCAACAAGCAAAACCGAAGATGCAATGATGGCCCTGGGGTGCTTAAGCACAAATCTGCAGACCGGTTCGTAGACTTTAAATATAACCTTGCTGACGGGATGGCGCTCTTCAGAATAATATGTACCGACAAGTGTTTTATTTGCAATCCACGCAAACCATTTTGGCCTGAATACAAAAGGATCTATCCTTGTAAAGAGCATCCGCATTGCAGGATCGAGTGTTATGGCAAGAAGTGCGGCAATAGCCATTGCGAGTGTTTTGGAATAAGCGAGAGGCTTAAATAGCCTCCCCTCCTGATCCACAAGGGCAAAAACAGGGAGAAAAGCGACAGCTATTACAAGCAGTGAAAAGAAAACCGAAGGGCCTACTTCCTTCAGAGCTTCGAGGCGCACCTCATGGAAATCCCCTTTTCTGCCGTCCGCCTGCCAGTGGTAAATCTTGTTGTAGGCGTTCTCCACCTCGACTATCGCCCCATCAACAAGAACACCTATCGATATTGCTATGCCGGCAAGGGACATGATGTTTACATTAATATTCAGAAGATACATCGGGATAAAGGCGATAAGAACCGAAATTGGGATGGTGGCGATAGGAACAATGGCCGAAGGAATATGCCAGAGGAAAAAAAGGATAATCAGCGACACGACAACCATTTCTTCAGTGAGTTTATCCTTTAAGGTTTCAAGCGCCCTTTGTATAAGATCGGAGCGATCATAAGTCACGAGTATTTCAACTCCCTTTGGAAGGGAAGGCTCAATATCTTTTATCTTTTGCTTGACCCTGTTAATGACATTGAGGGCATTTTCCCCGTGCCTCATAACAACAATGCCGCCTACAGTATCGCCAAGACCATCAAGATCTGATACTCCTCTTCGTATTTCAGGCCCCAGCTCAACACGCCCGATGTCCGAGAGAAGAACCGGAATGCCGCCCGGGCCGGTTTTTAATACTATCTTTTCAAAATCGGACGTAGACTTGGCGTATCCATGCCCCCGCACCATATATTCAGCGCCGCTCCATTCAAGGAGCCTTCCTCCTACTTCATTATTCGATTCCCGGACCGCTTCCGCAACTTCATTAAGTGAGAGGCCGAAAGCCGCAAGACGGTTCGGATCAACAGTCACCTGGTACTGCTTCACAAAGCCCCCTATTGAAGCAACCTCGGCAACACCCTGTACCGACTGCAGCGCATAACGCAGGGTCCAGTCCTGGTATGAACGGAGCTTGTCAAGTGAATGGCTTCCGGAATGGTCAACAAGGGCATACTGAAACACCCATCCGACTCCCGTGGCGTCGGGTCCCAGCTCAGTCTGAACGCCCTGGGGAAGGCGGGACTGGATTTTGGAAAGATATTCAAGAACTCTTGAACGGGCCCAGTATATGTCGGTTCCGTCCTGGAATATCACATAGACGTATGAAAACCCGAAATCGGAGAAACCCCGTATGGCTTTAACCTTGGGAGCGCCAAGGAGAGCTGTTATTATCGGATAGGTCAACTGATCTTCAATGATATCCGGAGACCTGTCCCATTTCGAGTATATGATTACCTGGGTATCGGAAAGATCCGGAAGCGCGTCGAGGCGTATTATTTTCAAGGTATATACGGCTACCACTATAAGCACCAATACTCCTATAATAACAAGAATTCGGTTCTTCGCGGAAAATTCGATTATTTTATGTATCATTTGCCCCCTCCGGCTCCTGCCGCCTGCAGAATCGCAGCCCTCACCCGTGATTCGGAATCAAGAAGGAAATTTGCCCGGACAACAACTTTTTCGCCCGCCCTGACCCCTGATATTACCTGGACCAAACCGCCGCTGCGATATCCGACTTTAACTTCCCGCGGCTCGAAACGGTCTCCGCCGATACCCACAAAAACAATCTGGCGAAGGCCTGTATTCATAACGGATGAATCAGGGACAACGACCGAATCTGAAGTCTCGATCTTCATCGAAACATTCACATACATTTCAGGCTTCAAGGAAAAATCGCTGTTTTGAAACTCGAATCTCGCTCTCAGTGTGCGGCTCTGCGGATCAAGATAAGGATATATGTAAGAGATCCGGCCGGTCTTTTGCGCTTTCGGGTCGTATGGAAATGTAAATACAGCCTTTTGTCCCAGCCGGATAAGGTGGGCTTCAAACTCGTAAAAATCGGCTTCAATCCATACTTTGGAAAGATCTGTAATGGTAAAAAGCTCCATTCCGGGTTCAACCTGCTGGCCTTCATAAACCCCTTTTGCAGTCACAAAACCGGAAACCGGCGCAAGTAAAGTAACTGTACGTTTTGGCAGACCGGTCTGCTCTATTTCCTTTATTAAGCTTTCAGGAACATCAAAGAGCTCAAGCCTTCTTCTTGCGGCTTTTAAAAGATCTTCACCTCCTTTCCGAACTTCAGGAATGGAAGAGCCTGCGAAGCTCACCGCATTTTCTCGTGCGCGCAGAAATTCCTCCTGGCTTCCGAGAAGCTGCGGTGAATAGATAGTCAAAAGGGGCTGGCCTGCTCTGACAAGCCGGCCGGTTGTGTTTACATATAACTTTTCTATCCATCCTGAATTTTTTGTATGCACATGGCGGACACTGGTTTCATCCGGCTTAACAAGGCCGACGGCCCTGATGTCTCCCTCCATTTTCTGTTTTACTGCTTCTGCCGTCTGAATACCGGCAAGACGGATTCCTTTTTCATCTATGGTAACCGTCGCAAGCCCTTTTACTCCCTTGTCAGGCGGTGATATCTCATCGGGATAGACCGGCACGTAGTCCATTCCCATCTCATCCTTTGCGGGAACAGGCGAGCTTATCGAAGGATCCATAGGGTTGCGGTAGAAAAGGATCTTCCGCTCTCTGCTCAAAGGCTGTCCAATCTTATTTTTTTCAGGCTCAGCAGCCTGTTTAATTGAAGGAGCAGTCTTGGCAGTCTTTTCTGATGATGCGGACTTGCTTTTTTCAATCGGCACAATATCCATTCCGCAGATCGGGCAGCTTCCGGGTTTATCAGAAATATATGTGGGATGCATTGGACACTGGTATTGAACCGCATCTTCATCCTTATTTTTTTCGGCACAGGCGAATATAAAGGCAGCCAGAAAAAGCGCTGTTACGACAATAACTGTTAATTTATATCCATGAGATGATATCTTCATGGTTTTTCTCCTTTCTTTTCACTTATAGGGAAAGGGGCTGTAAAAGCATCTATACCTGCCCATGATATAAACTTGTCCGACTCCCGGCGCGCAAGCTGTGCAAGTGCATCAAACCAGAGATTATAATCTTCTATAACAACCGAAAAATCAGCCCGACCGGCAATATATGAAGCACGAGCCGAATTAAGAGCCGCGCTCGTCTGGGGAATAATGGCGTCCCTGTATCTCCTGATCTGCTCCTGATCCCGGTTCCATCTTGCAAAAAGACCTGCGATTTCCGAGCTGATGACTGTTTCAGCTTCTTTAAGACTTCTTTTGGCCTCTTCAAGTTTATGCCCTGCCGCACGCTTAAGAGGTTTTTGCTTGCTGTTTTGCCATACGGGAAGAGTAAGTCCAAAGGAGATAAGAGCCATAGGATCATATTCATTGTCAAAACCTATTCCGGCTCCAGCAAAAAAATCCGGCCAGAAATCGAGTTCGGCGGATTCAAGCCTGTACTCAGCCGATTTCACAGCAGCTTTTTTTATAAAAACAGCGGGAGAATTTGCCAGGGCAAGCTCTTCCAATCTCTCTATGCCTTCATGCTTTATGGAAACCGAAGGCAAAGCCGTGACTTTCCCCACAGGGAAACTTCCGGAGCGTCCAAGCAATCTGTTTAACCCGGCAGCCATGCCCGTCCGCTCGGCAGCGATATCATACATTCGCTCGGTTAGGCGTGATGACTCAATCTGGGCTTTTATCTGCGACTCCTGCTCCCCCTCTCCTGTGCTGTATCGCATGGCTGCTGTGGCCTCCAGCATTCTTACAAGTTCTCTTGCCGCATTAAGAACCAGGGTCTCGCTGTCAAGGGCATATAGTCCGGCATAAATGGTGCGAACATCCCTTGTAATCTGCCTTTCAATATCAACAAGGCCGGCATATTCCATCTCCGATTCGGCGCCTGCGGTTTTCCCCAAAACGGAACGCTTACCCGGAAAAGGAAATTCCTGCTTCAATACAATCTCTCCTTTTACGAAACCCGGAGACGAAAGGGAACTGATATTTTCCTCAAGCAAGAATTCAAGTTCAGGATCCGGAAGAGCCGACGCGGGTTCAACAAGCTCCCTTGAAGCGGCGACTCTCGATCGGATGGCCCCGACAGCAGGCGATTTCTCAAGCGCTTCGGCTATCAGTTCATCAACAGGCGGCGCCAATAAATCATCTTTCGGCTTGTCGGAAGCATCGCCGTTTCCGGAATAAAAGGAAAACAGCAGCATTAATATTATGAAAAGCCTGGAAATTATATTTACTTTCAAGGAATCCTCCCTGCTGAATATGGTCATTCGGCAAAGTTAGAATTATTTTTTTGTAACTGCGCGGGAATTAGAAGCCAGAATCCATAATAGAAGCGAGGATGGACTTCTTTTCATTCTGACTTCTGAATTCTGGCTTCTGGCTCCGATTATTTACTTACTTTTTTGCATCCGGGCCTGAAATTATCTCTCCACATGAAAGCATTTTAGAGCCATAATATGGGTTGCGTATTTTTGCTCCCCTCTGAAGCCACGATCCCGGATTCATGGAGCAATATATTACATTTATTCCTGAAGGCTTTGACATTGAGGTCCACATGACCATTGGTTTTGATAAATCCACGAGTGCGACTCTCAATGATGCAATATCCTTCGCCAGAGCCATTTTCTTAGCCCCGTCTGAAATGCCTCCCGGAATACGCTTGTAATGAGAGGCATGCTCACCTGTTACAAGAGAAGATGAAACGCTCCCGGCAAGATCTTCAATTTTTTTAACAGCATCGGCAACTCCGTCTGTCTTATCTGAAGCAAGCCTGTCTGCTATTTTAAGATATTCCGCAAGGATCGGCTGCATCTTTTCATCGAACTTTTCACTCCCTGCAAAAACAGGATTTCCGATTGATGAAACTGCCAGAAACATAAAACTGGTTATAAGGATTAAAGAAAGTTTTTTCATTTTTTCCCTCCATTATTTGATTATTACATGTAAAATCAAATTTTATGACGGTTTCGTAATATGAACTCATCCAAATTTTAACAGCAATTACAAAAGCAAGTGATATGCCACTTAACAGGAATTGTTTAAAATAATTATATCATCTTATAATTACTGAAAATAACGGGACAGGGTTGAAAAATGAACTCTAAATGTAAAACAGGTTGTGGATATATTATATACAGGCTGAGTATATAACTGAAACTTTACGGATATATTGTATCCATATTAATTGTGATGTCAATACGTTTCGGCAGTTTAAAAAATATAGAATACTTCAAAAAGATTTGATCTTTACGAATAAATATAAGACAATATATTCAGATCATCTCCAAAAGAGTTGGTGATTGCATCAGGGTTCAAGGGGTCGAGGATTCAGGGGTTCAAGTGATTGTGAGAGACGGGGCTTAAAATATCGGATGGGGAATATGAAGAGACAGTCCTTTTGCAAATCAATAATTATATTCATGGTCTTTTTTGCGGGATTATCTCTTGCTGATGTCGTGGAAATAATACAGATCCATTACAGGAGCGCTCCGGATGCTCTCAGGATTGTCGAAAAACTGCTGACAAGGGATGGCTCGGTTACTATGGACGAGCGGACAAACTCACTTGTTGTAAGAGACAGCGAGGAGTCAGTCGGCAGAATAAAAAAGATCATGGAGAATTTTGACAAAGCAATAGAGCAGGCAAAAATAAGAGTGAGGTTCAATGAAAACGAATCGGACTCGGGCCGTTTGGTTTCGGCAGGAGGTTCTCTTCACGGAAAGAACTGGGAAATATCGTCCGGAAAGAAAAAGAACGGTGTGGAAGTTCGTGTCGAAGATATTGACAAAAGCAGGCAGATGGGATCCGAATATTTTGTGACTGTTGCTTCAGGAAGCCCGGCCTATATCGTAACAGGCAAAAGCATTCCGTACAGGGAAAAATGGGTGCGTATCGGCGGGAAACGCGTCATTGCAGGCGATTCCGTTCACTTTGAGAAAATAGAAACCGGCATTGAGATTACCCCTGTCATAGCAGGCGATCATGCCGATATAAGAATCGTTCCGAGAATTTCGAGCGGGGAACAGGAAGGCGGCGTAATCCGTTTCTCCGAAGCCTCAACAAGGATGACGGTTCCTCTGGGAAAGTGGGTGACGATAGGCGGTGCGGATCAAAAAGAGAACGAGGTCTTAAATGCCGTTTTAGAAAAGGGCAGCGGAACGCACGATTCATTTTTTTCGATTTCCATAATGATTCAAAAATAAGATGGACTTTTTACGAAGCCGTCAGGGAGGATTTTTGAAAAAGCTCAAGGGTTATCAGAAACAGTATTTAAAAGGATTGGTGCACGGGCTCAAGCCGTACGTTTTTATCGGGCAGAAGGGAATAACCGGATCTCTTCTGAAATCGGTGGACGAAGCGCTTGACAAGCACGAACTTATAAAGGTCAGGTTCATCGATTTCAAAGAAAAGGATATGAAAAAAGAGATAATGGCCGAGATCGAAAAGCTGGCGGTTTGCGAACTTGTTGGAGCCGTGGGGCACGTAGCTATATTTTACAGGCAGCAGAAGGATCCTGGAAAACGGGCGGTAATAGTTCCGGATGAAAAGAAGGGCTCAGGGCTTCAAGGAGTCAAGGGTTCAAGCGCAAAGCTGAAAACTTTAAAGAAATAAAAATATGTATGAGAAAAAATGGAGGATGAAATGGAAGAAAGAATCGGAATGGTCACAATGAAGGGGAACCCCATGACGCTTGCCGGCCATGCTTTGAAGGTCGGAGATAAAGCGCCTGATTTTGAAGTGACGGGCAATGATATGAAACCTGTAAAGTTTTCATCATTCTCGGGCAGGGTCTGCATTATATCGGCGGTTCCGTCTCTTGATACTCCGGTATGTGACATGGAGACAAGAAGATTTAACAAGGAAGCTGCCGGGCTCGGACCTGATGTTGTGATTCTTACAATCAGCATGGATCTGCCCTTTGCTCAGAAACGATGGTGCGGGGCGGCCGGTGTAGAAAAGGTGATAACCCTTTCGGATTATAAACCAGCCGATTTCGGAACGGCTTATGGCGTTCTGATAAAGGAGTTGAGACTTCTTGCAAGAGCCGTTTTTGTTGCGGATAAAAAAG
>JAUYEO010000130.1 GCA_030689795.1 Desulfobacterales bacterium
GCCTTATCCTCATCGGTAAGCTTCTGGTAGAACTCCTGCCAGAGGCTGATGAACCGTTCGAAGTCAATCAGCTCCACGTGGACGTGGGAGCTTCTTGCCGTCGTCTTGGCATCGGAGGTAAAACCGTTCGTTGAGACAAAGATTCCCACATCTCCGTCTTTCTGGAGAAGCCCCATGAGTTCGCGAATCTCTTTAACAGATGCGGATGAATCGCGGTGCTTGATCTGTATTTTTATGCGGGGAGTCGTCGTACCGAGGGGATCCTGGTAGGCCACAACATCGATGCCGCCGTCTTTGCCGCGAGGGGCGATAAAAGGGGTATGGTACCCCATGCCGCGCAGCAGCGCGGCCACGAGGTCTTGGAATTCGTAGGGCGTTTTTGCCTCGATGTATTTTCGCAGACCGTCCAAAGCCAGTTGCTCCACTTCTTCAAGGGTGATTTCTCGTGCCCTGGCCCCTTCCTCGATGACCGGTTCTTCCAAACTTTTTTCGTCGTCAACGGGTTCGCCGACTTTTTTCTTCCAATCACGATAGGCTTTGGTGGCCTCGTCAAGCAGGCCGCGTTCACCAAGGGCAATGGCGGCTTCTCCTTCCTTCGTCAGGAACCAGACTCCTTTCTGTTTGACCAGAAAACCGGCTTTGATGCAGTCGATCGAGAAGAAATGGAGAATGGAAATCCATCGAACATATCCCGATTTCTCGTACGTTTCCAGGTCCCAGGGATCAAGCGGCACCGCTTGGGACACACGAGCGATAACTTCCTTGCCCGGCAATTCACCCCCGGCGTCTTTTAAGGTTTTCAAGGCGGCATAGATTACCTTTGCGGCTAACGCCCGTGACTTGGATAAATCCTTATTTTTTAACATGATAGACCTCCATGTGCTATTTACTCTTTCCTTCCAAGATTCCTATTTCTTCCTCATGTTGAAGAACAATTATTAATCATTATCCCTTTTATGCTACATGCCCGGCAATACTTTCTTTTGTCACAAGCTTCCGCAGCAGGGAATTATTGGTAATCTGTCTCGAACCTTTCTTCTACAGCCTAAACGCCTACAGCCTATCCACCAGAGCAGTTACCATGAGATACGTAAACTTTTGCCGGTAATTTTACAATATTTATCTTGACACGAATATTTATGGCTGTTATTAAAGGGTCAAAATTAAGGATTGAAGCATACATCAAATGAAAAACTTATCCATTAACAACCTTGTCGGCATTATTATTCTCCTCCTAGTCGGGATAATTATTCCCTTGGGAGGAAACGGGTTGGTAATGGATTAGTTTTTAACCTTACAAAATAAATACAAAAACCGTTATCAGCCCAAAAAGCTGATAACGGTTTTTTTTTGAGAAAACACCGATAAAAAGTGATCTCGTAAAAAGGCGATGTCTTCGGCAAGCGAAGGAGCGGTAATAAAATAATATCACGGCACACTCAGGGGAATTTATGAAAGAAAATAATGAAGATCAAATGCTGACGGGCGCCCAGATCCTTATGAGAATATTAAAGGATGAAGGAGTCGATACTATCTTCGGGTATCCCGGCGGTGCAGTTATAGATATTTATGACGAGCTTTCAAGAACGGATATACGGCATATCCTTGTCCGTCATGAACAGGGGGCTGTCCATGCGGCAGACGGGTACGCAAGGGCAAAAGGCAAAACAGGCGTATGTCTTGTAACTTCGGGCCCGGGGGCGACCAATACTGTCACTGGGATAGCGTCGGCATACATGGATTCGATACCAGTAGTGATAATTACCGGGCAGGTACCAACTCACCTTATCGGCAACGACGCTTTCCAGGAAGTCGACATAGTAGGTATCACTAGACCGTGCACCAAACACAATTACCTTGTAAAAACGGCTGAAGAGCTGGCGGGAGTTCTGAAGGAGGCTTTCTATATAGCGAGGTCGGGACGTCCCGGTCCTGTTCTTGTAGATATTCCTAAAAACATTACGAAAGCGAAAGTTCCTTTCAGAATGCCTGAGGAGGTGAATTTAAGGTCATATAAACCGACTTATAACCCGAACCAGAAGCAACTTCAGAAAATCACAGGTCTTATAGCCGAAAGCGAAAGGCCGGTAATCTTTGCCGGAGGGGGAGTAGTTCTGTCAAAAGGCTCTAACGAACTGACCGAACTCGCGAGAAAAGCAATGATCCCCGTCACAACATCGCTGATGGGACTCGGAGCTTTCCCGGCTTCCGATCCTCTGTGGCTTGGAATGATAGGAATGCACGGCACATACCAGGCTAATATGTCGGTGGGCGACTGCGATCTCCTCCTTGCAATCGGCGTCAGGTTTGACGACCGGGTTACAGGCAAGACCGATTCATTCGCACCCAACGCAAAAATAGTTCATATTGATATAGACCCGACATCGATACGTAAAACAATTTCTGTCTCGGTCCCTGTTGTAGGCGATTGCAGGCTTACACTCGATCATCTTAATCGGATGCTCGACCAAAAAGAAATTGGCGACTTACATCAAAGAAGAGAAAAATGGCTGAACCGGATCGGGGAGTGGAAAAAATCGAACCCCCTTTCATATCAGCAGGGCGATATCATCAAACCTCAATACGTTATTGACACTCTTTTTAAGCTTACAAAGGGTCAGGCGATAATAACGACCGAAGTCGGTCAGAACCAGATGTGGGCAGCCCAGTATTACCACTTCGACAGGCCAGGGCACTTCATAACTTCAGGCGGTCTCGGATGCATGGGCTTCGGGCTTCCTGCGGCAATCGGAGCCCAGGTGGCGTGCCCCGATAAACTGGTAGTTGATATCGCAGGCGACGGAAGCATCCAGATGAATATTCAGGAGATGGCAACGGCGGTTCAGTATTCTCTTCCGGTCAAGATAGTTATACTGAACAACAGGTATCTCGGCATGGTAAGGCAATGGCAGGAACTTTTTTACGGAAAAAGGTACTCGTTCACCGCAATGGAGCACGCTCCCGATTTTGTCAAGCTTGCCGAAGCGTACGGAGCAGTGGGTTTAAGGGCAACAAAACCTGAAGAGGTAAGGCCGGTTCTAAGCGAAGGGCTTGCTTCGGATAAAACAGTTATTATGGATTTTATGGTTGAAAGAGAAGAAAGCGTATATCCCATGGTTCCCGCTGAAGCGCCCATCACCGAAATGCTTCTGGTCTGATTTATAGGAATCAAAGGAGACAAAAAGGAATTTATTATGGCGGAAGATAAACATGTACTAACAATGCTGGTGGACAACAAGCCTGGCGTTCTTTCCCGGGTGGTTGGCCTCTTCAGCGGGCGGGGATTCAATATTGACAGTTTATGTGTTGCCGAAACCATCGATCCGCTTATTTCACGAATTACAATTGTCACCAGGGCTTCTGCGCTTGAAATGGAGCAGATAGAAAAGCAGCTGAATAAGCTCATAAACGTAATAAAACTGCGAACTGTTTCCGGGCCGAAATCGGTACAGAGAGAAATGGCTCTCATATATGTCATGGCAAAAAACGGCCAGAGGTCCGAAATATTGAGAATCGTCGATATCTTCAGGGGAAAAATAATAGATGTGGGTCAGGAACATTTTATTATTGAAGTGACCGGCAATGAAGAGAAAATATCCGCGATCATAAATCTCTTAAAACCCATGGGAATCAAGAAACTGGCAAAAACAGGCACCGTAGCTCTGTTCAGATAATTTTAAAAAATAAATAAATTTTGACGGTCTCAAAAAAACACAAGGTTCAGACGGCAAAGTAAAAAGCTCATTATGCAAGGCGCGCGAATCTTGAGGAATGAAGCGTGATTATTGGTACGCTGCAATGACGAAAGATGAAGCGCAACACAGCAGAATGACTTTTTAAGAAGCCGTCAGGTTTTTATACATTTAACAAGGAGAATATCATGGCATTAATTGATTTCGGCGGAATTAAGGAAGAGATTATAACGGCACAGGAATTTCCAATTGAGAAGGCAAGAGGCATTTTAAAAGATGAAACTGTCGCGGTGCTCGGTTATGGAGTGCAGGGTCCCGGGCAGGCTTTAAATCTGAGGGATAACAGCATAAACGTCATTGTCGGCCAGAGAGAAGGCGGCAGATCGTGGGAACGCGCAAAATCGGACGGTTTTATACCCGGAAAAACGCTTTTCCCTCTTGAGGAGGCCGCCAGAAAAGGCACGATAATCCAGTTCCTGCTGTCGGATGCAGGCCAGGTTGCAGCATGGCCCATGATAAAGAAATGCCTCAACAAGTGTGACGCATTGTGTTTCTCACACGGATTTTCGATCGTTTACAAGGACCAGACAGGCATTATCCCGCCCGGATATGTTGATGTCGTTCTTGCCGCCCCTAAAGGTTCGGGGCGCACCGTCCGCACAAACTTTGTTAACGGAAGCGGTATAAATGCGAGCTACGCCGTACACCAGGATTACACCGGAAGGGCGAAAGAAAGAATTACAGCTCTCGGCATCGCCATCGGTTCGGGCTATCTTTTTCCGACCACATTCGAAAAGGAAGTCTACAGCGATCTGACCGGCGAACGCGGAGTCTTAATGGGATGCCTTGCAGGAGTCATGGAGGCCCAGTACGATCTTTTAAGAAAGCACGGGCACAGCCCTAGTGAAGCTTTTAATGAAACTGTAGAAGAGCTGACGCAGAGTCTTATAAGGCTTGTCGCTGAAAACGGAATGGACTGGATGTTTTCAAACTGCAGCACCACTGCTCAGCGGGGCGCTCTTGACTGGTCTCCAAAGTTCCGCGATGCTGTGGCTCCGGTTTTCAAGAACCTGTACGAAAGCGTATTATCGGGAAAAGAGACAAAAAGGGTTCTCGAGGCAAACAGCACCCCGGATTACAGGGAAAAGCTGCAAAAGGAACTCGATGAAATCAAAAATTCTGAGATGTGGAAAGCGGGAGCAGCAGTCCGGTCGCTCCGGCCCGAAAACAGGATAAAATAAGATTTATTGTATAGGAATTTCCTTTTGGGATGCGGATGAACGCAGAAGTTTAGACTGAAGACTATTAGGCTGTAGACTATTAGCTAACAGCCTGTCTATCTGCGGATATCGGCGAAAATCTGCGTCCTAATTTAATTTATATCTCCGGAGAGCACTATGGAACAAATCCTTTTATACGATACTACCTTAAGAGACGGAACTCAGGGGGAGAACATCAGCTTTACGGCCGATGAGAAGCTTAATATAGCCGTAATGCTCGATGACCTGGGAATGCATTACATTGAAGGAGGATGGCCCGGCTCCAATCCGAAGGACAAACAGTTTTTTGACCTTGCGAAGAGGACAAAATTTAAAAATTCCCGGCTTTCCGCATTCGGTTCAACCAGAAGGTCGGGTATCTCTCCGGAAGATGACCCGAACTTAAAAGCCCTTATTGAAAGCGGAACTACTGTTTTAACCGTTTTCGGTAAAAGCTGGAGTCTTCATATCGAGGAGATAATGGGGAATACCCTCAAAGAAAACCTTGAAATGATAAAAGAGACTGTTGAATATCTGAAGCATAATGACCGCGAGGTCATTTATGATGCCGAACATTTTTTCGACGGATACAAAGCAAACGGCGAATACGCGCTGAAAACACTTGTTGCCGCCGCAGATGGAGGAGCGGATATCATAACGCTTTGCGACACAAACGGCGGCACCCTCCCCTTCGAGATTGAAGATGCCATGACAGATGTACAAAACACTCTCAGCGAATATCGCATGAAAAATAAACAGGGTAAGCCTGTCAGGATAGGAATCCATGCTCACAATGACTGCGGCCTCGCGGTTGCAAATTCAATAACAGCCGTCAGGGCTGGAGCTGTCATGGTACAGGGAACCGTAAACGGATACGGGGAAAGATGCGGAAATACGGATATGACTTCCGTCATACCTATCCTTTGCCTCAAAATGAAAAGGCCCTGTTTTAAGGATGAAAATCTTGCAAAACTGACAAGACTGTCCCGTTTCGTGGGTGAAACGGCAAACATGATACCGTTAAACAACAGGCCTTTTGTGGGGAAAAGCGCCTTTGCGCACAAGGGGGGCGTGCATGTCAGCGCAATCATGAAAGAGCCGAGAGCCTACGAGCATATGACTCCCGAGCTTGTCGGAAATACCCGCCGTGTCCTTGTTTCGGATCTTTCGGGAAAAAGCAATGTGGAGTACAAGGCAAAGGAGCTGGGCATTGAGCTCGGAGGAAACGGGTTTGACAGCCGTAAAATTGTATCTGAGATAAAGCGGCTCGAACAGGAAGGATATCAGTTCGACACTGCGGACGGCTCATTCAAGATACTGCTGGAAAAGTATACGGATCAGTTCAAACCTCTTTTTGATCTCGAATCATTCAGGGTTACGGTTGAAAAGGACAGGGACAAACCCTGTTCCGCTCACGCGACAATAAAGATATCCGTTGACGGAAAGGAAGAAATAACCGCTGCCGAAGGACACGGCCCAGTGAGCGCTCTCGATAATGCCCTGCGGAAGGCTCTCGCCAAGTTTTATTCCGATCTCGATTCAATGCGTCTTGTCGACTTCAAGGTGCGCGTGATGGACGGACGCGAGGGAACCGCTGCAAAGGTAAAAGTTTTCATTGAATCGCGGGACAAGGACGATATCTGGAGCACCATAGGCGTTTCCGAAGATATCATAGAAGCGAGCTGGCATGCTCTTGCCGACAGTTTTCAGTATAAATTGGCAAAAAATGTATGAATCAACAAAGACGACTTCGTAATAAATAAGGAATATAAAAATGAGCGAACGCATATATATTTTCGACACCACCTTAAGAGACGGCGAACAATCGCCGGGGGCAAGCATGAACACCGCCGAAAAGTTAAGAATCGCGATGCAGCTTGAAAAGCTCGGTGTAGATGTGCTTGAAGCGGGTTTTCCCGCTGCCTCGGACGGGGATTTTGAAGCGGTATCAAAAATATCCGAAAGAATAAAAAATACCGGAGTCGCCGCGCTGGCACGCACTTCCAGATCTGATATTGACCGGGCATGGGGAGCAATCCGGACGGCGGCAAAACCGAGGATTCACACTTTTATCGCGACTTCCGACATCCACATGAAATACAAGCTGAACATGAACAGAGAGGAAGTAATAAATAAAGCCGTCGAAGCGGTAAAATACGCCGCCTCACTTACCGGAGATGTCGAGTTTTCGGCAGAGGACGGGTCAAGGAGCGACCGTGATTTTTTATGCAAAGTGTTTGAAGCGGTGATCGAAGCAGGCGCGACTACTGTAAATCTGCCGGACACGGTCGGTTACGCAATACCGTCCGAGTTTCACGATCTTGTAAAATACGTGATTGATCATACTCCCAATATCGGCAAAGCATTATTAAGCGTCCACTGCCATAATGATCTCGGACTTGCAACCGCAAACACCATCTCGGCAATAACAGCCGGGGCAAGACAGGTTGAAGTAACTATCAACGGAATCGGTGAAAGGGCGGGAAATGCTTCCCTTGAGGAAGTAGTAATGTCGCTTCATACAAGGCCCAATTATCTTTCCGCTTCGGCAAATATAAAAACCGAATACCTTTACCCGACAAGCAGACTTGTCAGCATGATAACAGGAATCACGGTACAGCCGAACAAAGCAATAGTCGGCGCAAATGCTTTCCTTCACGAAGCCGGAATTCACCAGGACGGAGTCCTGAAGAACCCGATGACCTATGAAATAATGAAACCGGAAACCATCGGACTTAGCGCAGGCAAACTCGTTCTCGGAAAACATTCGGGAAGGCATGCCCTCCGTTCCCGGTTAAAAGCTCTCGGATATGATCTTTCAGACGACGAGCTGAAACTTGTATTCTTAAAATTCAAAGAACTGGCGGATAAAAAGAAAAATGTTGTTGATGAAGACCTGGAGGTTCTCGTAACTGAAGGAATTCTACGCACCACAGACACATTCCGGCTCGAATACCTTCATGTCATAAGCGGAACTACAGTTCTTCCGATGGCAAGCGTCAAGCTCTCAATAAGCGGAAGATCGGTAAAAGGAGCGGCATACGGAAACGGCCCGATTGATTCGGCTTTCAAAACGATTGGCGCTTTGACGGGAACAACTTCGGAATTGCTGCGATTTTCCGTAAGCGCAATTACAGGCGGAACCGACGCACAGGGTGAAGTAACCGTTCGTCTGGGCGAAAACGGACTTATTGCGCTTGGAAGGGGAGCCGATCCGGACATCATTACCGCAAGCGCCAAGGCATACATCAATGGTTTAAACAGGCTGGAATATCTTAAAAGCCATCCGCCAAAGACTCCGGAAATTTTATAGAAGCGCAGATAACTGCAAGAGAACGGGGAGCAGAAAGCAGGTTACAAGCATAATTTTTTTATAAAACCACGAAGAACACGAAGTAGAACATAAGGAATTAATTTTATATTATTTCCATTCTTCGTGACCTTCGTGGTAAAAATTGTCCTTTTTATGAAGCTTTCTATTCCTTCTGAAGATCTATTGCCAGCTTTACAATTTCAGCAACTTTTTCATTGGGAACACGTCCGCGCACAATTGCCCTGCAAACGCGGTTTTTATCCATGAGAATAACGTTGGAAGTATCTTTTCCAAGACCCCAGGCTTTTCTTAACGATGCATCATAATCGAAAAGAATTGTTGTCTTATATTTTTTTGCTTTGCTGTCGGCAATCGCCCGGATAAGCGCATCCGGCAGCCAGGTAGCGGCACAATCGGCAAAGCCGATTCCCTTGTAAGTTTCATCCTTGAGAAGACCGTCATCTTTCGCCTTCTTCATGGCATCAGTAAAATGTTCGTTCAAATCCTTTTCGTCAGGGTCAGCATAAGTAACAAGTAAAACCTTTCCCGCCCACGATTCCATGGTAAACACCTTGTCGTCTGCATCCTTAAAAGACCAGTCCGAAGCTTTTGCCCCGATCTTAAGTTCATCGGCAAATGCAGCGCCTCCGGCAAGAAAAACAAACGCAACCAGCAAAAACAAAAATTTTTTCATTAAAAAACCTCCTTCTCCGTAGTTAGTGTTCATCTGTATCAAGTGTGCCTGTAATTTCAGAAAGAGATGAAATGTTTCTATCCGCCATATATTTTTCTATCCCTTCTATTATTTCAACAGTTGCCCTGGGATTCACAAAATTGGCCGTACCTATTTGAACGGCCGTCGCGCCTGCAATAAAAAATTCAATCGCGTCTTCAGCAGAGACAATTCCCCCTATGCCTATCACCGGTACTTTCACCTTCTGCGCCACCTGCCACACCATCCGCAGGGCAATCGGCCTGATTGCAGGACCTGAAAGCCCTCCTGTAATATTGGCAAGCCTGGAGCGCCTTGTATTGATATCTATAGACATACCCGTTATGGTATTAATCAGAGAGAGAGAATCCGCTCCCGCATCAACCGCGCTCACGGCAATTTCCGAAATGTCGGTAACATTCGGGGAAAGCTTGACGATAAGAGTTCTGGATGTTTTTTCCCTCACCGCCTTTGTTACTTTATAGGCGGATTTCGGCTTAACCCCGAAGGCGATGCCGCCTTTTTTTACATTCGGACAGGATATATTAACCTCGATCCCGGATATCCCATCGATCTCCTCTATCCGTTCCGCTATCCCGGAGTATTCATCTACGCTTTTGCCGTATATGTTTACAATTATCGGCGTGGAAAGAGTTTTCAGGAAAGGAAGTTTTTTTTCAATAAAAGCCTCGATTCCTATGTTTTCAAGACCGATGGCATTCAGCATCCCGCATGGTGTTTCGGCTATGCGTGGAGGCTTGTTTCCCTTTGAAGGTTCAAGTGACAGGCCTTTTACAATTATTGCCCCAAGCCTGTTCAAATCGACAAAAGGCTCGAACTCCTCCCCGTAACCGAATGTTCCTGAAGCGGTCATAACAGGGTTTTTGAGTGAAAGCCCTCCGATATTTACTCTCAGATCGGGTTTTTTACCCATAAAATACCGTTACCCGCCCACCGCCCCGGCCATCTTGAATATCGGCAGATACATCGCTATGACAAGACCTCCGATTGTAATACCAAGGAAGACCAGCATGAAAGGTTCAATCAATGCGGTAAGATTTTCAACTGCCTGATCAACCTCTTCATCGTAGAAATCTGCTATCTTTCCAAGCATCGCATCGAGGGCGCCGGTTGATTCGCCGACAGAGATCATCTGGCATACCATCGATGGGAAAACACCGCTTTCCAGAAGAGGATCGGCCATTGTGCGGCCTTCCGAAATACCGGATTTAACGTCATATACTGCTTTCTCGATCGTCTTGTTGCCGGCTGTCTTTGCAACTATGTCAAGCGCCTCCAGTATCGCGACCCCGCTTGAAAGCATGGTACCCATCGTCCGCGTGAACTTGGATACTGCGACTTTACGTAAAAGAGTCCCGAAAACAGGCAGCCTGAGAAAAAGATCGTCAAGTATTATACGGCCTCTTTCCGTTTTGGAAAACTTTTTATAGGCAATTGCAAAAAGAATTAATGCACCTATGAGATAAAGAACCTTGCTTTTAACAAACTCGCTCATATTAACGACTATCTGGGTTGGAAGAGGAAGTTCTCCTCCAAAATCCTTAAACATATCCTGAAACACCGGAATGACGAAAACAAGAATTACTATAAGTACGACGGCTGCTATAACCAGGGTAACGACAGGATAAACCATTGCGCCCTTGACCTGCGACTTGAGTTTTGCCGCTTTCTCCATGTATGCCGAAAGACGCTGCAAAATCGTATCCAGAATACCGCCTGCTTCACCGGCGGCAATCATATTAACAAAAAGATCATCATAGTTATCGGGATATTTCTTCAAGGCTTCAGCCAGGGTTGAACCGCTTTCAACCGACTCCTTTATCTTCTTTAACATTACCTTGAAAGTTTTATTTTCCTGCTGGGATTGGAGAATATCGAGGCACTGTATAATCGGCAGGCCGGCATCTATCATGGTGGAAAACTGTCTGCAAAAAAGGATGATATCCGCTTCTTTGACTTTGGGCTGGAGAAAAGCGATGTTTTCGAAAACATCCTTCGGTTTCAGCTTAATTTTGTTGGGCGTTATCTTTTGATTACTAAGCCTGGCCTTTACAGCCTCCTCATTGGAGACTTCCATCTCCCCTTTCAGGGTCTTGCCTTTCTTGTTCTTCCCCGTCCATTGATAAACAGGCATAATCGCCCCCCTTGCTATTTGAAACAAACTGAAATCAAATAATATTGACGGCTTTACGGATCAGGTAAACTTTGATTCTTTTCACCTGAATCATGCGGCAGTCCCTATCTAGTGCCTCTTAAAATAAAATACCCCTCTTGGCATGCATTTTTTTCCTATCTCCCCTCTTTCAGAAAGAATATCAAGATATTTTTCAGCTTCATTCTCACCGATATTCAATATATGCGAAACATCCCCCGCCGTACATGGTCTTCTTCTAACGGTGGAGAGGATAAACTCACCTATATCTTTTCCGAAAATCCTGCCTGCTTTTTCCGGTTTATATATAAGCGCGGCATCATCAAGATATCCGGCGATATTCTCCATTACTGATTTTTCAACCGCTTCAACCCAGTTTTCCGTTCCTGGCCTGTCAAGAGTATTCAGATGAATTTTGTCGGGTCTTATCAGTTTAAGAAAATCTTTAATCTTTTCGAGCTCAGTCTCATTATCATTAATATTTTTAACAAGAAAGACTTCAACCCATAATTCTTTTGAATAAATATTCCTGAAATTTATCAGGCCGTCTGTTATCTTTGAGAGTTCAAGAGCACTATGAGGTCTGTTTATTCGGACAAAACTCTCAATCGATCCCGCGTCCAGTGAAACCTTAACAAGGTCCGCATCAAGAACCTGCTTTAAAACTGCCGGTTCATATAGCAGAGTTCCGTTGGTCAGCAGAGCGACCCTGTATCGGGGATAATCATATTTCAAAAATTTAATCAGCTCTCCAATGCAACTGTGGAGAGTCGGCTCGCCTGAACCGGAAAACGTAATATAATCGAGATCAGGGGTTCCTGACAAATAGTCCCTAATCTCGGATTCAACCTTCCCGGCAGGAACATACTCTTTTCTGCCGGTTGTAAGCGTTTTTGTTTTCCCGCATTCACAGTATATACAGTCAAGGGTGCAGATTTTCGCCGGTAAAAGATCCACACCGAGTGACACACCGAGCCGCCTTGACGGTACAGGGCCGAAAATATACCTGTATCCGGAATTTATTTTATTCTTCATTTACACACTAATCCATCAAAATCTTTAAGTTTATAACATAATCCGGAACAAACGACAACAGATTTATATAATATCTTGAGCTTGATAAACTATTCTATATATGTATATGATAAAATTTAATATATGATGGTTTCGTAAAAAGTTCAAATTTTACCACGAAGGCCACGAAGAGCATGAAGAAAGAAATAGAATATATAATGTTTTCAACTTCGCGATCTTCGTGGTTTTATAAAATTATTACACTAAAGCCAATTGCAAAACTCTCGAAAACCCCCTCTCCCCTTGCGGGAGAGGGTTAGAGTGAGGGGTAAAAGATTAGAGTTATCAATGAGTTACTCCTTCACCCTCCCCTTAATCCCCTCCCGTCAAGGGAGGGGAGAGGGGTTTTTGCAAGAGGCTCACTATTAAGGATAGATAAAGCCCTGAGTCGGCATAAATCAAGGGAATTGTGATGAAAGCGGGAGAACACTTGGATAATAAAGGGCTCACGATCATAACAACGCATATAAATGCAGATTTCGATGCAATAGCTTCCATGCTTGCAGCGCAGAAACTCTATCCCGGATCTCTTGTTGTTTTCCCCGGCTCACAGGAAAAAAACCTGAGAAATTTTTTTGTGGAGTCGATGGTATACCTTTTCAACATGGCCGATATGAAAAAAATCGATTTTGCAAATGTCAAACGGGTAGTAATGGTCGATACGCGCCAGCCGGGCAGAATCGGTAAACTCTCATCGCTTCTTGAACGCGATGATATCGATATTCATATATACGACCACCATCCGCCTGCTTCAAATGATATAAAAGGCAGTCTTGAAGTTTACCGCCAGACCGGCTCAACGGTTGCAATACTTGCTGAGATATTGAAAGAAAAAGGAATTGAAATCTCGGCTGATGAAGCAACGATAATGTGCCTCGGCATATACGAGGATACAGGCTCTTTTACATTTCCTTCAACCACGGAGGATGACTTTAAAGCGGCGGCTTTTTTACTTTCAAAAGGCGCCAACCTGAACATAATCTCCAATCTTATTTCACGGGAAATAAGTCCGAAACAGGTTTCTCTTTTAAATGACATGATCCAGGCATCAACCAGGCATAATATAAACGGCATTGAAGTCGTCATTACAACCATATCGACAGATACATATATAAATGATTTTGCATTTCTCGTCCACAAGATGGCAAGGATGGAAAACATAGATGCCATATTTGCCCTCGCTCTGATGGAAAACAAGGTATACCTGGTCGCAAGAAGCAGGATAACTGAAGTGGATGCCGGCGCAATCACAGCCCCTCTTGGCGGCGGGGGACATACATTTGCCGCATCGGCAACAATAAAAGGGAAAACTCTTGCGCAGATTGAACAGAAACTTATCGAAATTCTGTACGAAAAAATCAGGACAAGAAGAACGGCAAGGCAGCTTATGTCTTCTCCTGCTATTGCTGTCGGGGGTGATATTTCATGCAGGGATGCAAGCGGATTTCTTACCCGTTACAATGTAAATGCCCTTCTGGTTACGGATAAGAACGAAGGGCGGGAAAAGCTGCTCGGTTATATCACGAGGCAGGTTATCGAAAAAGCGCTTTATCACAAGCTGGATCATGTCCAGGTCAGGGAATACATGACAACCGAAATGGCTTCGGTAGGACCGGACGCCGAGCTCCAGGAAATTCAGAACAAAATAATAGAAAACAAGCAGCGCATCCTTCCTGTTATAGATAACGGCAATATAATAGGTGTGTTAACGCGAACAGACCTTTTGAATATACTCGTCAGGCAGTCCCAGCAGAATTATTCCGAACTTTCAGACCAGCCAAAGGGCCAGGTTCATGCCAGAACGAGAAATATTGTAAAGTTTATAGAAGAGCGCCTTTCAAAACGCATTATCGACCTATTGAAAACCATAGGCAAAGTCGCTGATGAAATAGGCTGTGGAGCCTATGTAATCGGCGGCTTCGTCCGCGATCTTCTTCTGTACAGAAACAATGAGGACGTAGATATTGTCATTGAAGGCGACGGCATCGCATTTGCAAAAAAATACGCTCCGATGGTGGGGGCAAGAGTACATATTTACGGGAAATTCGGAACCGCGGTCGTCGTCTTCCCGGACGGGTTCAAAATTGACGTCGCCTCCGCAAGGATGGAATATTACAAGTTCCCGGCAGCCCTTCCTACTGTTGAAATGAGTTCCATAAAACTTGATCTCTTCAGGAGGGATTTTACAATAAATACCATGGCAATCCAGTTAAATCCCGAAAGATTCGGAACCCTCATAGACTTTTTTGCAGCCCAGAAAGATATAAAAGAAAAAGCGATAAAAATCCTGCACAACCTGAGTTTTGTGGAAGATCCCACCCGTGTTTTCAGGGCAATAAGATTTGAGCAGCGGTTCGGTTTTACAATCGGAAAACTGACATCAGGGCTTATAGAGAACGCGGTAAAAATGGATTTTTTCAAGCGTTTAAGCGGGAAAAGGGTTTTTTCGGAACTTCGCCAGATTCTTGAAGAGGAGAATCCGTCATCATCAATTATAAGGCTGAATGATTATGATCTGCTCAAGGTAATCGATCCTTCAGTAACATTGAAAAAAGAGCTTGTTTCATCGCTGGACTCTGTCAGACAGGTTCTTTCATGGCATGATTTGCTTTTTCTCGAAGAATCCTATATGAAGTGGGCCGTTTATTTTCTGGCGCTCTTCAGGCACAGTAAAATGAGCGTATCGGAAGAGGCATGCGTCCGGTTTGAAATTGCTCCAAAACTTCAGAGCATTTTCTGCAAAGAGCGGTTTGAGGCGGAGAGATGCCTGTACAGGCTTGAAATGGATCATTCCATAACAAACGACATGCTATATAAACTGCTTTCCGTATTCAGGATAGAGCTCATCCTCTATATGATGGCGGTTACAAAACACGAAAGGGTAAAAAAAGCGATATCATTTTTCGTTACACACCTGAGGATGACAAAGTTATCAGTATCCGGGAGAGATTTGAAAAAGCTGGGGCTTGAACCGGGTCCTTTATACAAGAATATATTGCAGGCAGCCCTCGACGCCAAACTGAACGGTCTGCTTAAAACGAAAAATGATGAGCTGAATTTTATACAGAATCATGCACCAGGAATTTGACATATATAAAATAATTTTAATGCTGGTCCCCCTTATTTTTTCAGTAACCGCTCACGAAGTCGCTCATGGTTACGCCGCTTATAGAATGGGAGACTCTACAGCAAAGCTTGCAGGCAGGCTGACATTAAACCCTTTAAAACACCTCGATTTTGTAGGTTCTTTTTTACTGCCGGCGATGCTTAAATTCATGGGCTCCCCGATTATTTTCGGCTACGCAAAACCGGTTCCGGTCAATTTTGCCGCTTTAAGGAATTACAGAAAAGGGACTATCATAGTCTCCTCCGCAGGAGTGCTGACCAATCTTGCCATAGCAGTTGTTTCGGGCATTCTTTTTCAATATCTCGTACAGTATGAAAAAAGCTTACACGATCCCATAATTATCTCCATCATCTCGGACGTAAACTATATGCTTTCTTACAGCGTAATAATCAATTCCGTGCTCGCGGTCTTTAACCTAATACCAATCCCGCCGCTTGACGGGAGCAGGATCTTCGCCATGTTTCTCCCTGCTCCGATGAGGATACAGTATGCGCGGATAGAGCGTTTCGGAATGATAATAATAATTGTTTTTCTGTTTACAGGCCTTATAAATAAAATCATAAGATACTTCACAATACCTATCGTAAGCTTTCTTCTCGGGAGCTGACCGTATAAGTATATTTGAATATTTCATACAGGAGATCCAAATGACCGGAAAAAAACGGATATTAAGCGGAATGAGACCTACCGGTCCGCTCCATCTGGGCAACCTTCACGGCGCACTTTTAAACTGGGTCCGTATGCAGGATGAATACGACTGCTTCTATTTCATTGCAGACTGGCATGCCCTGACAAGCGATTATGAAAATACATCCATGATTTCAGAATATACAAGAGAGATGATAATAGACTGGCTCAGCGCAGGCCTTTCACCCGATAAAAGCACCATGTTTATTCAATCACATATCAAAGAGCACGCGGAACTTTTCCTGATTCTTTCCATGATAACGCCTGTTCCATGGCTCGAACGCAACCCGACATACAAAGACCAGATTGTTCAGTTAAGCAGCAAGGACCTTTCGACTTTCGGGTTTCTAGGCTACCCCGTGCTTCAGGCTGCGGATATCATCATGTATAAACCATCCGGAGTTCCTGTCGGCATCGACCAGGTTCCCCATGTTGAAATCACGCGGGAGATAGCTAGAAGATTCAATTTTCTTTACGGAGAAGTATTTCCCGAGCCGGAAGCGATCCTGACGAAAACGCCCAAGATACTCGGCCTTGACAGGCGCAAAATGAGCAAAAGCTACAACAACGCCATATTCCTTTCAGACAAGCCGGATGTCATATCCTCAAAAGTCTCGGCGATGGTAACTGATCCTCAGAGAGCGAGAAGAAGCGATCCGGGTGATCCTGATGTATGCAATGTTTTTGAATTTCACCGGATATACTCTGAGGAAGCGACTTGCGGCGATATAAATCAGAAATGTCGAAAGGCCGGAATCGGGTGCGTGGATTGCAAAAAAATAATGGCAGAAAACCTCTCGAAGGCCCTTGAACCTATAAGGGAAAAGAGGGAGTACTACGAAGCCCGTCCGAAGATGGTTGACGATATAATTGCGGACGGGATAAAAAGAGCCGGAAAAGTTGCGGCAAAAACGATGGAAGAAGTAAGGGCTTCCGTAAAAATTTAAAAATGAGATTCCATGACCGAAGAAACCGAAGAAATATACGAAGTGCATTTAAAAGACGTGTTTGAAGGTCCGATGGATCTTCTTATTCATCTTATAAAGAAAAACGAGATCGATATTTATGACATCCCGATCTCCCTCGTAACGGATCAGTATCTTCGGTACATTGACTGGATGAAGTCGATGAACATAGACATAGCGGGCGATTTTCTGGTTATGGCCGCAACTCTTACTCATATAAAATCCAAGATGCTTCTTCCCCCCCGCGAAGACGATGAAGAGGATGACCCGCGGATTGAAATCACAAGGCCGCTTCTTGAATATCTTCAGATGAAATCGGCTGCAGAAAGGCTATCAGAAAGGGACATCCTGGGTGAAAACACATTCAGCCGGACTCTTGACAAAAAAGACCTTCAGATAGACAATGAGGAGAGGGTCATAAAAGTCGGCCTCTTTGAACTGATGGATGCTTTTCAGAAACTGCTCGAAAGGATTCCGGCTTCACAGCAAATTGATATGACAACAGACAGGATCTCGGTGAAGGACAGAATAAACGAGCTGATAGATATATTTGAAAAGGAGGGAAGCGTCACATTCGACCAGCTTTTTGATGAAAATTTTACAAAGAGCGAACTCGTGGCGACTTTTCTCGCAATCCTTGAGATGGTCAAGCTGGCCCTTGTCAGCATTGTCCAGAATGTTCAATCAGGGATAATACGGCTCTTTTATTTATGATGGTTTCGTAAAAAGTCCCTCTGCGGTGTTGTGCTTCATTCTTCGTCATTGCGGCGTACGATTAAGTACACCTCATTCCTCAGAATTCGCACGCCTTGCATATGGAGCTTTTTACCTTGCCGTCTAAAATTAAACTTTTTAAAGCTCATCAAAAAATGACGGTTTCGTAAAAAGTCCAAATATGCTCACTTAATGAGATTTTTGGGGATTTATAAATCACTTCGCTAAATCACAAGAACTCGGGCTAACGCCCTCAAACAGCTTGTGATTTTTAACGCTCAGTAATTTAAAAATCTATTTCCCAAAAAGCTCAAATCCGTTCGCATATTGACTTTTTACGAAACCGTCAAAAAATGATACTGAGAGATATATGACTATTCCAGCAGAACAGGAACTGAAAAACATAGTAGAAACCCTGCTTTTTGTAGCAGATACCCCCCTTTCAACAGACCGCATCAGGAGCGTCGTTTCCGCAGATGTGAAAGAGATTAAAGATGTTCTTTCACAGCTCTCAAAGGAATACGAGGAGAGGAAGGGAGGCTTTTCTCTCATGGAGATAGCGGGCGGATACCAGATACGCACAAGGCCCGAATATTCCGAATGGATAAAGAAACTGGTGCAACCGAACCCGTTGCGGATGAGCAAGGCCGCTCTCGAAACCCTGACAATTATCGCATACAAACAGCCGATAATCAGGAGTGAAATAGAGCATATAAGAGGTGTCGACAGCGGAGGGATTCTCAGGATGCTGCTCGAACTCAAGCTCATACGCGTTCTCGGAAGAAAAGAGATACCGGGCCGGCCTCTCATCTATTCAACAACAAAGCGTTTCCTCGAGATATTCGGGTTAAAGGATTTAAAAGACCTCCCCACCCCTGAAGAGATAAAAGGGCTTGTAAATCCTTCGTTTCCCGAAAGGGAAAATCCGGATCAGCTTCCTCTGATAGTCACTGAAGAGCCTGAGAGCGTTCCAAAAGACACTCTCATTGAAGAGGATGGAAAAAATATCTTGACTTAAAACTCGGGAAGCCGTTATTTTATTCAATAGGATCGTCATTCCCGTGAAAACGGGAATCCAGATTCTTTTATACAATGAGATCTTTGAAGAACATTCAATTTTGTCCAAGTACAAGGAAGGCGAAAATTTTAACCGCAGGAATACATTAAAGTATTTCGAGGATTAGAAATTTGAGCCTGACGCAGTAATCGGGCAAAAGGGAGTGTTGTGCAAAGGTCTCATGAAGCCATACGGGCGGTTAACTCAGCGGGAGAGTGCTACCTTCACACGGTAGAAGTCGCTGGTTCAAACCCAGCACAGCCTACCAAACAAAATCAAAGGTCTCTATAGAAGCAGATAAGCAGAAAGGCATGTGACAAAAATGCAAGAAAAATTAACAGCAGTTTTTCAGAAGTCTCCCTATGGCTACATTGGCTATGTGGAGGAACTTCCCGGGGCAAATAC
>JAUYEO010000134.1 GCA_030689795.1 Desulfobacterales bacterium
TTTTGGGAAATAGATTTTTAAAGAACTGAGCGTTAAAAATCACAAGCTGTTTGAGGGCTTTAGCCCGAGTTCTTGTGATTTAGCGAAGTCATTTAAAAATCCCCAAAAAGCTCATTAAGAGAGCATATTTGGACTTTTTACAAAACCATCAAGTTTAATTGTCCCCTATATGTGCCCCGTTATTTTTCCTTCTCGTGACATTCCATTACGCATAATTTTAAATCATATTATATTGCTAAGATCTGGTTTTTGGTATAAAAATAGATATAGACACATAAATTCCCGGCATACAAGGGCCTGTATAACCCGTCCGGAAATCTTAAAGCAGACGGAAAGGAAACCGGACAAAGACCAACGGAGATATTTTAAATTTTGACAGGGAAACAAAAGAACCTCTATATTATTGCCGGCCCTAACGGTTCGGGAAAGACCACTTTCGTTCATAAATTTCTGCCCGAATATGCAGGCTGTATTTATTTCGTAAATGCTGATTTAATTGCCGCCGGTCTTTCGCCGTTTTCACCCGATACCGCCGTAATCAAGGCCGGAAAAATAATGCTGGAGCAGATTCAGGAACATATCAAAGCAGGTCATGACTTTGCCTTTGAGACAACATTGGCCGGTAAAACGTATGTCAGACTACTGAATGATCTGAAGAAAAAGAATTACAAAATACATCTGTTTTATTTGTGGCTTCATGACGTGGATCTTGCAATTAAGAGGATAGCCGAACGAGTCAAAACCGGAGGGCATAATGTGCCGTCCGACGTGGTGCTGCGCAGATTCAACCGGGGTTTGCAAAATCTTTTCCATGTCTACAGACCTCTGCTCGATTCATTGATATTATTCGATAATTCCGCAGATATTCCACGTTTAGTAGTAGATGAAGAAGCAGGTAAAATGACTATTGCAGATGATAACCTGTTTCAAATCATAGAAAGGAGTGCCGCAAGATGGAAAACGAGAAAGATCGGGTAAAAGCAGATATTAGTAAACTTCCCCTGAAAGTGAAAGCTGAGATGGCGTTGAAAGAAGCTGTTGCCGAGGCAATTGCGGAACATAAGCGCCGCGGGAACCCCATTGCTGTCTGGCGTGATGGCAAAGCTGTCTGGATACCGCCGGAGGAAATCGTTGTACCGGAAACCTGAAAATATATAGAAAAAATCGTCGCTACCGGCTTCCAATCATTTGATATACAGTTTAACCGGAACCTGACCATCTTTTCAGGTCAAACTGTAGACACCAATATTTTAGTTCCCGCAACCGGGCGTTGCCGGCGTCCTGGATATTTACAAGCGTGTTTTTCCACGAACTCCAATGGTGGTCATATCGTTGACAGCCCGTCGAGTGTGTCGTTAAAAAGCGTTCCGGAATAACAATAGGAAAAGCTGTGGAAAACCGATGCAGATATCCCGTCCTTCACGATTTTTTCAGAATATAAAAGCCATAAGAGAAAGGCTGGGGAAAAGTGTTAAAAACACTGTTATTGAATTTCACTTAAATTTATAAGGGATCGAAGAGACTTAAGAAGTGTAGAAAGTCACGCACGCCCTGACCATGCTGTAATTATACTTTGATGCACGTCTCCCATACTTGCCCTGGGAAAGGATAGAAACGCAAAATTTCATGGGCGTTCCACTGCCCCCCGCTATCGGCTTAACTTCGCACCAGCAATCCGGTTCAGGCTGACACCTGCTTCCGATGCCTGAATGGCAAGATTTCTGTGAACATCAGGGGGGACACGCACCATAAATTTACCGCTGTATCTTTTACATGCAATCGGCTCGGGTATCTCTTCTCCAGTTTGGCTCATATCATTGATAACGCTCTGGACAATTTCACGGATACCCTTCAGCGCTGCCTCAGGTGTCTTGTCTAACCAGCTTAAGCTGGGAAATTCAGTACATAAACCTGCATATTCCTGATCGCCTTCAGACCAGGTTACGCGATAGGTATAACGATCATTCTTCAGTGGCATGCTCAACCTCCAGCTTCTCAATAGCCAACAGCACCTGCTTTACCTGGTATGCTTTGGCTTTTCCTTTATGATTTTGAATATTGATACGCGGATCTCCTTTCCATGGTGTCTTGTGCACATGGTGACTTCCGTCCTTGTGTCGCGCTACACCAAAATAATGACTACAGACCTTGCTCAAATCAACAAACCGAACATTCGCGGGATTGTTTTTCATCTGCACAAGAATATCTTCGATTCCAGCCATGTTTTATATAGTATCAATATTGATATTTATGTCAAGCCGCTTTTTTAAGTGTTTTAGTTCCTGCAACTTGTGCCTTGCCGGCATCTGGGATATTTCCCGGCGTGTTTTATTACGGGAGCAAAGAAACTTCAGAAGTATGGACCGTTACCCAATATCCCCCCAATAAGTTATCACGACCAGGTACCATTCGACCCAAACCCATAATACAAGCATTATTCAAGTTTAAAAGTTTAAGCCGTCCATAAATACCGCCCTTGACCCCTTGAACCGCAATAGCAAGCAAGTTATTGTTTTCGGTAATGCTTTGTTATCGCAATAATTTCAATTTTTTCATCGGGCAGACATATAAAAAGGGCTCTATATTTGAGATCTATGCGAAACGAGTAGATAAGCCGATGCTTTGGTTCCAGAAGCTCTGTATTTAATGATGGATGGAATGGATTGCTCTCAAAAAGGTTTTTGGCCTTTTCCCATTTTTTCAAAAGGCCGTGGATGTGGATGTAGTCTTGCAAATCATCGCGAAGATCGACAATTTTCTTCATCATTTTAACCTGTAAAGAGAAGTCTTTTTAAGACCTTCTTCGAGATCTTTCAAAAAATCATTCTCATAAATATTGAGCTCGGCAAAATCTGCGATAATGGATTTAACTTTATCCTTTTTAAAGGTCTTCAAAGCTGCCGGTTTCGACTTGAGTTTTATTAAAATGTTTTTCCGTTCCAGCTCGCTTAATTGTTCAATTATTTCACAGAGAGTGTCTGTCGAAATATCTATTTTCCGGGTGATTGTCTCTTTCAATGTCAATTGAGGCAAAATTAATTCCTCCTCTATCTATTGTCTTTTCAGTTTTCCAGCCTTGATGCTTAAAGCATTACACTTTTACAGCATGTATGTCAAACAGACTCTATTCCATGCGGTCTGATCCGCCTCAGGCGGACTTGCGGCCCTGGGCACAAAAATCGGTAATTGGGATAGTTAAGGCGGTCTACTGCAAGAGGTTGTCAGGAGACTGAGTACATCGGAAGATTTCCCCAAATCCCTCTTATTTTTTCTTGATAAATAAGTTTGTAAGTTTAATACATCCCCTAACTTAGCCCTTGTTTATGGACGTCCCGGAAGACGTTCTCAGTAACACTTGCAAAGGGATAGCCATTTGAAACGGAAAACCAAATTACATTTATATTATAGTTAAACTTAAAGTAAACTTGACTTTATTCTGATTTGCGATATAGTGAAAATTAACGGATCTCATTTTCAATGCCGTTTCTTTTCATTCAGGCGCCGCAGGAGAAGATCTATATGGAGAATAAAATTTATAAAAGAAAAGTAGTTGATGACATTATAAAATACTTGGAGACGGATAATGTTGTTGTTCTGCATGGAGCCAGGCAGGTAGGTAAAACGCATATCCTATACTGGCTGAAAGAATACCTGGAAAAGAATGGCAGCAGTACATACTATATTGATCTGGAAGATTCCCGTATGACAAAAATGATTGATCTGGGTGTTCAGGAATTTATTGCCCATTTAAAAGAAGAAGGTCTTAGGGCACATGGTAAAAATAAAGTTTATGTGTTTATCGACGAAATTCAATACCTGAATAATCCTTCCGAATTTTTAAAGCTGATTGCAGATCATCATAAAAACATCAAATTGATCGTTTCCGGGTCTTCAAGCTTTGAAATTAAAAGCAAATTTAAAGATTCCCTTGTCGGACGTACCGTCAATTTTGAAATATTCAACCTCTCCTTTGAAGAATTTTTACTGTTTAAAGAATATTATTTCGATAAAAGTCAGAAAATAACGGAGATGAAAACCAATGAGCTTAAATCGCTTTTCAAAAGCTACGTTCTTTACGGGGGATACCCCAAGATAGCGCTTACCGAAGAGATTGATTTAAAATCAAAATACCTTCAGCAGATCATAGACACTTATGTCAAAAAGGATATCAGGGACCTGGCCCAGGTCAAGGATATTGAGAAGTTCAATAAATTAACCGAGGTTTTAGCTTCGCAAAGCGGACAGATGTTAAATATTGCTGAGCTGTCAAATACCTGCAGGATAGCCAAACAAACGATAGAAAAGTACCTGTTCATTTTAGAAAATACATACATAATAAAACTGGTTAAGCCATTTTATAAAAATATTCGCAGTGAACTCTTTAAAACACCGAAAGTGTTTTTTTATGATTCAGGTCTCGTACAGATGCTTTGGCTCAGAACACTCCAAAAAGAAATAATCGGCCCTGTCTTCGAGACATCTGTTTATGGAGAGCTTGTAAAAAAGTACGGCCGGGAAAACATTTATTACTGGCGGACAAAAGATAAAAAAGAGATCGATTTCATTCTGAAGGATAAAGAAAGGATAACTCCCATTGAAGTAAAGATAAATTTCGGTAAAGCACATCTGAGAAATATAAAATATTTCACGGAGAATTATCAGAATGATAAATTTTATGTTGTCGGGTTGGAAGGAGAAAAAAAAGGAGAGAATATTTTATATCCATGGGAATTGTAAGTTATAGCACGTGGAGTATCAAAGATGCTTCAGAAGTAAAGGGCGAAGTTCGCGCCCATGAGTTCACGCCTATGCAGGGCGTACACCAAGTCACTTCAACCGACCTCGTAAACTCGGCGGCTGAAAAATACGTTATAAAAAGGAGTCCATATGAGTGGTGGGCATTTTGATTACGCTCAAGATAGGATTGGATACATAGCTGATGAGATTGAACGCATAATATCCGTTAACGACAACATTGAAAAGGATCAATATGGGGATGATGTCGGGTATCACTTTCCTCAAGATATAATCGACAAATTCAAAGATGCCGTTAAAACTCTCAAAATTGCCGAGGCAATGGTACAAAAAATTGACTGGCTTGTATCGGGGGATGATGGAGAGGATAGTTTTCGTGAAAGATGGGGAAAAGAGGTAATGAAGGATTTTTTATAGCCCGTCATTCGAGGGAATGCGAATCACTTTCTGACTTTTAGGTCACACCGAGCGCGCACCTCTCAATTCTGACAACTGCCTACTACTGAACAGTTTCAGGTGTTTACTTGAAAAGTACTGCAACTGGGCTTTGCCAGTATCTTAGATATTTCCCAACGTGTTTTGGTAAGGTAGCAAAGAAACTTCAGAAGAATGGAGCGTCCCGGATACTGCCCCCTTAAAAAGGCTGGCTTTCTAAGCTCTTTATTAATTGGATAATGAAATTTATTATTTTCTAATTGACAGGGCGGAAAGAGAATGTCCCCAAGTCTTCTTTGTTGAGTTGTTGGGGCTTAACCCGGGAAAGTATAGAAACGCATAATTTCATGTCCCGCTGCCCTCCCCTCCCTTGGGCGTCCGGTATGGTTTTCATTTTTTTTCATAGCGATGGATACCGGATGCTTTGGGGCTGAAAGGGGGTAACGAAATTGATCTGGATT
>JAUYEO010000135.1 GCA_030689795.1 Desulfobacterales bacterium
GCCTTACTTTATAAAAAAAATTGGCGAACTTGGGTTAGAACGTTTTACGGATAAAAATCTAATGCATATATGTAAAGCGTCCGGCAGGACGCATGGGAATTTTGACGGGACTGGTGTAATGAGCTCAAAAAATCATATTGCGTGTTGTTTGTGAATGAGTTTACAGGGGGTTAGAAAAAAAGAAAGGGGCAAAGGCACATAGGCACAAAGCAAGAAAGAGATCAAAGGATTGCATGGGAACAGGCATGAGGTGTTGGGCGTTCCGCCATAATGATTGGCGGATCTTCGGACCTTCGGGAGGGGGAAGGTCAGATTTAAGATGGCTTTGTAATCAAACTATAACGGGAGCCTTCAACAAAGAAATGTTTAATGCGAAACGGCCAGAACGTTTTATAACGCCCTGGCCGTTTCATTTATTTTGACAGACAATCTGCGGTTATTTCTTGGGTTTTCCCATAACTTCCGCGAACATATCCATATCCCAGGTCTTCATATCCGCGATATTCTGACGGAATTTGATAAAGTCGACCGTGTCCTGACCGGTGATCTTTTTTGTGTTGAAAGCGCCGAATCCCAAGAATGCCTCGCCGCCCATGTTGGCTGCCAGCCAATGCCGGTGGGAATTTTTCATCGTGTCCCAGAAGAACTTTTTCTTCTGGCGGATACTATCGATGGACTCGATCAGGCATCCGGGGAAAAGGTTGGCAAATGTCCAGACTATCTTATTTACTTCCTTGTCAAGCAGCTCAAAGTCGGCATTTGGCTGATGGATTTTGATAAGCTCCCGTGCCTCTTTCAAGGCATCCCCTTTTTTGTATTCGCCATAGACGATCTCACCATCTTCAATATACTTATCGGTGATAATCATCGGATTTCGCACCCATTTGCCGTCCACTTTCAATACCGGCACGCATTTGCTGATAAGATTTTTGGCTTTCATCTTGTATGCGGACCACATTTCGCAGGAGACGCAGTTCCACATTGCGTCTTCCATGGAAAGATACCAGGGTAGAAAATCGGAGGCGCCACCCACCGGGGCTGAGCCGTGTTTTGGGCCTGCCTGCCCGTAGATGGCCAGATCCGAGGAGATGGCCAGATCACAGGCCATTCCGATTTCCTGGCCTCCTGCCACCCGCATGCCGTTAACCCGGCAGATAACCGGTTTTTTGCAGGCCAGGATCGCATCTACCATATGGTTAAAGAGCTCCATGTACTGGCCGTACTCATCGCATCTTAAGCTGTAGAACTCACTGTATTCCTTGGTGTTTCCTCCGGTACAGAAAGCAAAAGGGCCTGTACCGGTGAACACGACGGCTACAACGCTTCTGTCCAGCGAAGCGTTTTCAAACCCGGCAATTACCCCCTTGACCATTTCCGTTGTGTAGGAATTATACTGGCCGGGGTTGTTCAGGCGAATCCATGACACGAACAGTTTATCAATTACTTTTCCATCCGGGCCTGTAAGTGGACGTTTTTCATAAACGACGCATGGAGCTTCCGTGCCCCAGTGACCATCGGTATGCAGGGAATGGTCTTTCGGTTGATTTTCTCTCGGCATCCATTCTAAAGCCATAATTTTATCTCCTTTATCTTGTATAGTTATTAAATATCAAACCTTTAAAAATCAGGTGTAAGTACAATTCTTTTTGCAGGAGATCCTGCCTTGTGGACTTCTTCAAATGTCTTAACGATGGTACTCATGGGCCGTGTTTCCACAAAGGGCGCCATATCGATTTTTTTAGACAGGACCATGTCTAAAACGATTGGATAATATTCGGGCAGACATCCCCAGCTTCCCAGAATGTCCGCGTCGAAGGCCATCAGTCGGCCGATTGCGTATTCCGTCTTGGCAAGACCGAAACCTACCACAACCAGCTTGCCCGTGAACCCGAGCAGGGAAAGGGCAATCTCCTGTCCGCCCTTCACGCCGGTGATTTCAAATATCTTCCAACCGAAATTCGGCAGCGCCTTGCTTTTGCAAAGTTCCCTGAACTCTTTGGAAACGGCGCCGGCATCCTTGTCTGTCGAGTTGATGACGAAATCGGCGCCAAACTTAATAGATCTTTCCAGCTTTTCTTTATTGCGGGCGATACCGATTACGGTCTTTGATCCAAGGGCTTTTGCAACCTGCCCCATGTACTGACCCACTCCACCCGTAATCCCGATAATGATCACGTTGTCGCCGGGCTGCAGGTCCGCCCGCTTTGCCGCCTGATAGGGTGTGGTTGCTGCATCGGCCACTACCGCCAGGTTGGAGAGAGAAACGTCCCCCCGATTCTTAACTTCACAAAGATCCACGCTTGGTACGGGTATGTGGCTGGAAAAACCTCCGTATAACCCGAGGCTGTTGCCCGGCATTTTCTGGGCAAGGCACCTGTTGCCTCTGCCCGTTTTACACAAGAGGCATTGTCGGCATGGCATGACGGCCGGAATAATAACCTCTTTACCCATCCAGTTTTTATCATTTTTATCACAAGCCACAACGGTGCCTGAGATTTCGTGACCTAACGTAAGCGGCGGCTTTGAAACAGTCGGTACGCCATCATAAAAATACCCGAGGTCTGTATGGCACACTCCACACCCCGCGATTTCTACCAATACCTCTCCCGGCTTTAATTCCGGTACCGGAATTTCCGCTTTTTCAATCTTACCCGGTGTGATCTCTCCTGTTTCCTTGTTGCGCGAGGTCGGTTGAACCATCTGCCAGGTCATAATTTTATCGGGTATTGCTGCCATGTTATTTCTCCTTCTGATGAAAAGGTTTTTAGAGTCGGTTACACGAGATAGTCAGCTTTATATTTCACGTAATTAAATTACATTTTAGCCACAATGTAACTACATTTAAAGGTGCTTGTCAATAACATTTTACCTCTTAATAAGTGGCTTTTCGTCTCGCTCCGAAATCGCAAGAGTCGCCGGACGGAACAATTTTATTCTTGACTATCTTAAATTTTAACGAATATATTCCACCGGAACTTAATCGCTTTTCGGGCAAAAAGAGGCGTTATGCAATGGTCTTGATGCATAACTCCTGAACCGGACACTTTTTAACATAATTGGAGGATAAAATGCTTCTGGAAGGGAAAAACGCAATCGTAACCGGCGGATCACAGGGAATTGGGACCGCTGCATCTCTAGAGCTTGCCCGTGAAGGGGCAAATGTCTGTATCACTTACCGTAAACATGAAGCCGAAGCAAGGAAAGTCACCGGTGAAATTATAAATATGGGTCGTAAGGCAATTGCTGTCCAGTGCGACACATCTTCATTTGCCGATGCCGAACGGGTAGTAAAAACAGCCCTTGATGAATTCGGAAAAATCGACATCCTGGTAAACAATGCCGGCATGAACTGGGACGGTGTGTCATGGAAAATGACCGAGGAGCAGTGGGACCGCGTCATTGAAGTCAATCTAAAAGGCTATTTTAATTTTACGCGGCATGTGGCGCCTCTCCTCAAGGAACAAAAATCCGGCAAAATCATCAATATTACCTCTATTAACGGGCTTCGCGGCAAGTTCGGTCAGACCAATTATTCTGCTTCCAAGGCAGGCATTATCGGATTTACAAAAGCTCTTGCAAGGGAGCTGGGCGCATTTAACGTCAACGTGAATGCAGTAGCCCCCGGTTTGATAGAAACCGCCATGCTGCGGGACTCCGACTCGCGCGACAAGATTGTCGATATGGCTTTAAATGAAATCGTTTTAAAACGCGTGGGCCGGCCGGAAGATTTGGCAAATGTGGTTGTATTTCTGGCATCGGAAAAAGCGAGGCATATTACAGGAGAAGTCATAAAGGTTGATGGGGGGCAGTACATCTAGTTTCCATCCGGAAATGGCCCTTTTGTGCGATCTCTGTGTCAATCTGCGGGATTCCTTGTGCGGCATACATTGCGTATGCCTCCGCGCAATCCCTTGATTTCCTTGAGCTTGCTCAAAATTGCCGATTTCCAAATTGGAAACTTACAGGTGTCCAATTTTGTTTTCGGAAGGTCACTATCTAATCTTGCAAATGGCTCGATTAAGTAATACCAAGAAAACCGGCAATGTTTCTGTAAAAAACCTTTTCCTTCTCTTGCCCGTTGTATCCTGCCAGATCAAGCAACCTGCCGATAATATTAAGTTCTTCTTTGTGGTCAAACCAGGGCCAGTCGGTGCCGAAGATAATATGTTCCGGGCCATGGGTTTCGAGAAGCCGGAGAAAATCCTTTTCGGATAATGTATGCGCGGCATTGGATGTGTCGAGATAGAGGTTCTTTGACGGCACGAGATGTGTAAATATCTCCTCCGGGGGGGCAGCAAGCCCGCCCATGTGGGCTGCCACGAAATCAATGCCGGGGTATTTTCTGACGATATTACCCAGCAGTAAGGGGGTAGTGGTATGCTGAACCGGCGTTCCGAAATATTCATGGGCAAGACAAAAGGTGTCCAGTATGACGAAGGTTCTGCCGTTTTTAAGAATATTTGCCGATTCGATAATTTTGAAGAGGTTTCTTGTTTCCGGGGCAGATAGAGAAAAACCCTGAGAAAAGGAACAGAGTTTTATCGCCCGGACCCCATGCTCCTGCAACCTTGACAGCTCTTTTTTGTTCTCCCCGTAAAAGGGATGCAGGGTGCCGGCGGTAAAAAGAAAATCAGATCCGGCGGCAAGTTGAATAAATGCCGTATTGATTTTGCGTACACTTGCCGCGTCTGCTGTAGGAAGGATGAGGCAGGCGTCTACGCCTGATGAGCGGCAGTCATCATTGAGTGCCGATATATTTGTTCGTTCTGCGGCAAATGAGGCATGCAGGTTAAGTTTTTCCACCATCGCAGATTTGGCGGAAACACCGGTGATAATTCTTGAGGAAAATATGTGGGCATGGCAGTCGATAATCATTTGATAATCATATCCCCGGATCACGAATTTTTACTGATAACACGCAACCCTTTAAGCTCCTTACCCGGAAGATGCTCTAAATTTTTTGCGACGCGACTATATGAAAACGGTCTTTGGGTGTCAAGACTATAAAACAGGCACGTGTCATGGTTATGGTAAGAATCCGCCATCAATCGAGCTTTTTTTTATGAAACGTTCCAGACCCATTTCTTCTCCAAAGGCTCCAGCCAGTTTTTCAGCAAGGGATGTCATCTCCGGTTCGCTCTCAGTTTCCACCACCAGATGGTAATCGTCGAGCAATTTAAGTTTTCCGTGCTGCCTGACGATTTCTATTACCTGCCTGACATCCACGGTGAACCATCCCTTCATGCGGGACAGCAGTTCTTCTCCTCTCAAAGGACGCTCTATCACCAGATCGATCCGGCGGAACTTCGCTTCCCATCCGATAACAGAGGGTCTTTTCAGAACAGGCCGAACGGGATCATGCATGGCGGCGCACCTGAACCATAATAAAGCTCTTTCCATAATTCCTCCGAGGTGTTAAATTAATAAAGATTCCTTTTCATTCGGCATTATGCAAAACTTTTTCAATTTAAATCTCCAGAAAAGAAAGGTCAATATATGGATATTATTAATGCCATGCAACAGAGAAAAAGCATCCGGGCTTATCTTGCCAAAGAGGTTTCCCGGCGTGACATCGAAGAAATCCTCTCCTGCGCCGTACTCGCGCCTTCGGCGATCAATCTCCAGCCCTGGGAATTTATCGTTACCTATGGTGAGGAAAAAGACAGGCTAGTGAGAAGACTTCTCAAGGCCCGGTTGGAACGGCAGGTCAAATGCGGGCCCGGCACGGACAAGCCTCTTTCTGAAAGATTCAGCCTGCGCGCGAAGGAGGCAATGGCCGTCATGGAACCTCACATATCTGCGCTTGGGCTGACGTTCAACCGGTTTATCGAGGAAGGAAGCTGTTCATTTTACGGTGCGCCTGTGGCCATTATCGTTGCCATTGATAAACTGTTCCCGGCGATTCGCTATCTGGATGTGGGGCTGGCGGTCTCCTACCTGCTGCTGGCGGCGCAGGCAAAAGGCCTGGCAACATGCCCGATCGGGCTTATAGCTGCCTACAGTGATGATATTTCCCAGATGCTCAATATTTCCGAAGAGAAGGAAATCCTGCTCGGTATTTCATTAGGATATGCAGATGAGAATTCCCCGGTAAACGCTTTCCGTACCCGGAGGGCTGATTTAAAAGAAATAGTCACCTGGTACGAGTGATGCCGTAGAAAAAGATATTTTAATATTATTAGTTGATAATCCTTATAGCCTGTGTTACCGAGCGACTTGAATTTGGCGTCCGATACTGGGCAGGTATTTAACTTTAAATCAATATGTTAAAGGGGTTTTTTCAGGAGGGTAAAATGGTAAGAGTCGGAGTTATTGGCGCTACGGGATATGCAGGCGCTGAACTTGTGCGCATTCTTTCAGGGCATCCGAAGGCTAAGATTACTCTCATAACTTCGAGGCAGTATGCCGGGATGCGGTTCGACAAGGTTTTTCCGTCAATGGGAGGCCATGTCGATCTCACGTGCGAAGAGCTTTCGGCTGAACGCATGTGTAAAAGAGCGGATATCTTTTTCCTTGCTCTTCCGCATAAAATACCCATGGAAATTGTGCCTGTTCTCATCAATGAAGGAAAAAAAGTAATAGATCTTTCGGCGGATTTCAGATTCCGGGATCCCGCGGCATACGAAACCCACTATCAGAAGCATACGGCAAAGGATCTGCTTGAAAAGGCGGTTTACGGACTTTGTGAGATATATCATGAAAGCATAAAAGAAGCCGATTTAGTTGGCAATCCAGGATGTTATCCGACAAGCGCGCTGCTTCCCCTCATGCCGTTGTTGAAAGCAGGACTTATCAACAGAAAAAACATTATCGTCGATTCAAAATCGGGTGTGAGCGGCGCCGGCCGGTCGCTTTCTCTTTCGTCCCATTTTTGCGAGGTCAATGAATCCTTCAAGGCCTATAAAGTCGCTTCTCACAGGCACAATCCGGAAATAGAGGAGATACTCTCATATGAAACGGGGAAAAATATAAAAATAACTTTTGTTCCGCATCTTGTTCCAATGACAAGAGGAATGCTTACAACGATTTATGCGTGTCCCGAAAAGAATGTAACTCACCGGGATATAGACGGATGCCTGTCGTCTTTTTATTCGGAGCGTCCGTTTGTGAGAATATGTGACGGAAACAGTCTTCCCGATACAATGCATGTAAAGGGGACGAATTATTGCGATATCGGTTTCAGGATGGATAAGCGGACAAACCGCCTCATATTGATCTCGGCAATTGATAATCTTGTAAAGGGAGCTTCCGGGCAGGCTGTTCAGAGCATGAATATAATGATGGGATTCGATGAAACAGCCGGCCTTACGCAGGTTCCATATCCTCTGTAAGCCGTCGTTCAAAAATAACCGTAACATTAGAATGTCGTGAACGGCATAAAGAAACTGTAAGCCGTGACCGGCATAAGGAGCCGTAACAAAATGGTCAGAAATTTAATGGTTATTTTGTAACGGCTCCTAACAGAAACAGGTCATGGAAACTGTTCCGCCTTGTTTTCTTGACAAGAATATATGAATAGTCTAAAAACCAAGAAAATACAGCGAAGGCAGTTCGGAAGAATTTGAACCGATTATAAATATATTTTGAAAGGAGATAACAAGATGCCGGCAAAATTAATCCTGGGAACTGAAATCCGTGAAAAGATACTCGATGAGATTACAAAGGAGGTTGCTGAAATCAAAGCAAAGCACGGGGTTGTTCCCGGTCTCGTTACCATTTTAATTGGTGAAAATCCTGCTTCCATGTCCTACGTAACTTTAAAAATCCAGACCGCACACCGTGTCGGCTTCAAGGAAGTTCAGGACAGCCAGCCAATTGATATTTCAGAAAAAGATCTGCTTGCTCTTATAGATAAATATAATAAGGATGATTCGATCAACGGCATCCTTGTGCAGTTACCCCTCCCCAAGCAAATCAATGAAAAGAAGATTTTAAATGCAATTGATCCGGATAAGGATGTTGACGGTTTTCACCCCGTTAATGTCGGCCGATTGATGATAGGAGGCTCAGAGGTAAGATTTCCTCCATGCACACCTGCGGGAATCCAGGAACTGATTGTCCGTTCGGGCGCTGAGACAAAAGGGGCCGAAGTTGTTGTTGTAGGGCGGTCAAATATTGTCGGAAAACCAATAGCAAACATGATGCTTCAGAAAGGTCCGGGGGCAAATTCGACGGTGACGATCGTTCATACAGGAACAAAGGATATGGCATCACATTGCAAACGGGCCGATATACTTATTGTTGCGGCCGGTGTTCCCGATCTCGTCAAACCTGAATGGATTAAACCCGGCGCCTGTGTCATCGATGTCGGAGTCAACAGAGTCGGTGAGAAGATAAGTGAAAAAACGGGCAAGAAGATTGCGATATTGAAAGGGGATGTGAATTTCGAAGCGGCAAAGGAGATTGCCGGTTCCATTACGCCGGTTCCCGGAGGTGTCGGGCCTATGACGATTACGATGCTTATGAAAAACACTTTGAAGTCTTTGAAGTACAAGCTGGGAATAGCCTGATATAAAGTTGATGGACTTGTATAAAGTCCATCAACAGACCGAGGGCGATTAAGCCCCGGCCTGGAGTGAGGGTGGAACCGCTTGAATTTACTTCAAGCGGCGGGAGAGGGGAAGCCCTTTCCCGCCAAGTAAAAAGTCGTTTATGACTTTTTATGAAGATATCAAAGACGGTTCATTAATAAAACAGGCATACCATGTAAGTTTATAAATTGGATTTAATTTTTATACCATGACATAAAAACTTGACAGGCTTTTTATGCCATGGTATCTGCTTAAGAGCCAGTGAACCCTTGAAGTTGCATAACATTTTGAAATATCAAACTTTTTGTAGTTTTTTAATCGATCTTTTTTCGGGTTTTTTATTAAATTGGCGTCCGTCAAAACTTTTCAAATTATGGTGCGTTTGGCATGAGAAAAAAGGAAATCTCTTTTTTCATATTAAGCAATACCGGCTCCCCTATAAAACAGATAACTGCTTCCGGCAGTATTGTCCGTTATGGATTCTTCTTTCTTGCGGTCTGTGTGATTTTGCTGGGATACTTAACCTTTGATTATATCACGCTGAAAAAAGACTCTTTAAATAATCGGTATCTCCAGAGCAAGGTTTCGGTGCAGCAGGACGAAATAAGCAACCAGCATAAACAGATACAGTTTTTTGCAGGTGAAATTACAAATTTCAAGTCGAAACTTATCGACCTTTATAGTTTTGAGAAAAAAATAAGGGCGATGGCCAATATAAAAAACAAGAAAAATGAGCTTCAGGAGGGTTTTTTCGGAATTGGTGGCTCTTCTCCTGCAGACCTTGACACAAAAATAGCCCTCACGGAGAAGCATAACAGCCTGATGCGGGAAATGCATGAACAGGTTGATGAAATTAACCTTGCTGCAAAGAGACAGACGGAAGGGTTTAAATCAATATTATCCTTTTTTGAAGAACAGCGCAGCCTTCTTGCCTCAACACCTGCGATTCGTCCTGCGCACGGTAATACGACATCAACATTCGGATACCGCATATCTCCCTTTACCGGTTTGAGGGAATTTCACAAAGGATATGATATTTCCGCCGAAGAGGGAACGCCTATTGCGGCTACAGCCAACGGCACTGTGTCGCAGACAGAATACAATGGTTCACTGGGGAATACAATTGTGATTAATCACGGGCATGGAATGGTAACCCGATATGCACATGTCAGTAAAATATTAAAGAAATCAGGTAGTTTTGTTAAAAGAGGGGAAATAATTGCCCTGATCGGCAATACAGGGCGGAGCACCGGCTCTCATGTCCATTATGAGGTCCATCTGAATGGCATTCCCGTTAATCCTGATAATTACATCCTAAACTGATGCGATAGAACTAGATAGTCAATCATATTCGATGGTTTTTTAAAGCCCTGTTTTCCAAACAGCGGTTTTTCTTTTTTTATCGGACAACTTTTAGTAAGTTAGAAACCATTTTCTGCGTTTTCCTACCTCTCAAGGGGGTACTGAAAAGAGCGGCAGAAAATAGTTTCGTTAACTCACTTACACCCCTCAAGGGGGTACTGAAAAGAGTCCCGCTTATCTGGGTTAAGCCGTTCCGCTGCATACCTTACCGGGAAGCTCCACTCTTTAAGGGCTGGGATCTTCACTTTTTATGAGTCCATCGGACATTAAGGAAAATATTAATGATAGGAAGTTTATTAACAAAAATATTCGGCAGCAAAAACGAGCGGGAATTAAAAAAGATAGATCCTGTGATTGAAAGGATAAATGCCCTGGAACCCCGCATTCATTCCATGAGTGATGATGAATTGAAGTCTCAGACTCCGTTATTCAGAGAAAGAATCGACCGGGGGGAGGGGCTTGAAGATATCCTCCCCGAAGCTTTTTCTGTCGTCAGGGAAGCCTCCCTCCGCACCCTCA
>JAUYEO010000060.1 GCA_030689795.1 Desulfobacterales bacterium
ACGAATGCACCTTAGATTATTCCTGAGCTGTATTTATGCGGCTTTTAAGAGATATAGCCAATGCCTTAAACCGCGTTAAGCGCTTGATTGTGAACGATGTCCTGAACACAAATTTACTGAACGATGTCCTGAACGTTATCATCTATCCCCTTAAAAGCAGAGAAAATACGATGAAGCTAAAAACAAAATCTATCATCTTTTGCACGTTTTACACGTCCTTGTTTCTCACATCTTTTTCGATAGCGTCAGTCTGCCTCGCGGAAAATATACGAAAACCTGCTTATGCAGGCTCTTTTTATCCCTCAGGTAAACCGGAAATCGAAAACACTATTGATATTCTTACATCCAAAGCAAAAGAGACGCGCTTTACCGCACCTGCCGGCAAATCTCTGAAAGCCCTTATCCTGCCACATGCCGGTTATATTTATTCAGGCCTCACAGCTTCTCATGCTTCTCTGGTTCTTTCCGAAAATCAATTTTCAAAAGTTGTTTTACTGGGGCCTGATCACAGGGTCGGTTTTACAGGCTGTGCGATATCCGATTCGGACATATATGAAACCCCCCTTGGCGCGGTCAGGCTTCACAGGGATACCGCAAAATTGCGCCTTCAGAAAGAGATTTTCAGTTCAATCCCGGTTTCGGATAAAAATGAGCATTCCCTTGAAGTCGTTCTTCCTTTCCTTCAAACCTATCTGAATAAATTTGAACTTGTTCCAATTGTGGTCGGATCCGGCGATTATAACAAAATTGCAGGAGCGATAGACCCGATACTCGATGACAAAACACTTCTTGTGGCAAGCTCGGATCTTTCACACTATCTTCCGTATAAAGAGGCCGCCGGGAGAGATAAAGAAACAATAGGCATGATACTTAACCTCGAAAAAGAGAAACTGATAAAGCGCGATAACAGCGCATGTGGTAAAATGCCTGTCTTGACAATCATGACCCTTGCCGGCAAATACGGATGGAAACCGGTTCTCATTCACTATTCAAACAGCGGCGACACAGCCGGCGACCGTTCAAGAGTCGTCGGATATGCTGCAATCGCTTTTTATGGAGAGCCTTCTATGGAAAATGAAAATATATCAAACAGGCTGAACGAAAAACAGGGGCAAATCCTTCTTAAACTTGCAAGAAAAACCATATCGGAAGAACTCGGGATAAAATCAAAACAGGAGCTAATTTCACCTTCATCAGACCTTGAAGATAAGAGCTTGCAGAGGAAAAGCGGCACATTCGTCACTCTTAAAATCCGTAACCAGCTCAGAGGTTGCATCGGAACGCTGGAGGCTTCAGGGCCTATTATAGAAGGAGTGAAACGAAATGCTATAAATGCCGCATTCAACGACTACCGCTTTTCACCTCTTACCGCAAAGGAATTTGACAAGGTCGAAATAGAAATCAGCATTCTCAGCGAGCCTGAGCCCCTCGAATACAAGGACAGCAATGACCTTATTAAAAAACTCCGGACGAATGTTGACGGCGTAATCATCCGGAAAGGCCAGGCAAGCGCAACCTTTTTGCCCCAGGTCTGGGAACAACTTACCCGGCCTGAAGATTTTCTTTCACATCTTTGCGCAAAGGCCGGTCTTCCTTCCGACTCATGGAAAAACTCTAAGCTGGAAGTTCTGACATACAATGTTCAGTATTTTGAAGAGAAAAAATGAAAACCCTGTATTACTGGTTGTCATAGCAACAGGCATCTCCTCCGTTGTTACCCAGTTATTGACCATCCGCGAATTTCTGGCTCAATTCCAGGGCAACGAATTCGTAATTGCCATGATATTGTTTTCATGGCTCATACAAGGCGGTATCGGAACGCTTATTTCACGCTTTGTTACCGGGAAAAGCGCTCCGTCTGCCAATTTTCTCGGCCTCCTTTCCCTTGCTCTGACCATGCTTCCTGCTTTGCAGATCCTGTTAATAAGGGAACTTCGGGATACCCTGTTTATTCACGGAAGCTCGGTCGGGTTTTATCCGACATTTACTTTCATTTTTTTAACAACAGCGCCCTATGCTCTCCTCATAGGATTTGTCCTGCCATACAGCCTTTTTGTACTGAGATGTTCAAACCCGGGCTATCCCGGTCCGTACATTTATATAACCGACAGTCTTGGAGATATAGCAGGAGGCGCCCTTTTCTCTTTTTTCCTTGTCTATTTCTTCTCACCGCTTCAATCTGTCTTTATCTCGAACATCTTTCTTCTTGCGGCAACGTATTCACTTTTCAAACATTCGGGCTTACGGCACACTTTGACAATCACAGGGACAGGGATTGCCCTTTTCATCCTTGTTTCAGGTATTTTATTCGAACAAAATTCTCTTCTCCCCCCTGAAGGCAAACTCGCCTATTACAAAGAATCAAAATACGGGCGAATAGAAGTCCATCAGGACAGGGAGCAGTTTACTTTGATCGGCGACGGAGTTCCTCTTTTCAGCAATCAGAATACTTCAAATGCGGAAGAAACCGTTCATTATGCCATGGCCCAGCTTTCAGGCCCTAAACATATCCTTGTTATATCCGCCGAGGGCGGAATAATGGAAGAGCTGGAGAAATACCGCCCGGAAACAGTCGATTATATTGAACTGGATCCCGATGTATCGGAGGTATTGTTCCGCTTTGGCCTGATTAAAAAAATCCCGGGCCTTAATGTAATAAATCAGGACGGACGGACATATCTGGCAAATACGGATAAAGTCTACGATGCAATCATTCTGAACCTGCCTGAACCCGAAACGTACCAGATCAACAGGTTTTATACAGACAGTTTTTATGACATTGCGAGGAAGCGCCTCTCTTCCGGCGGCATTTTAAGCTTTTCAATGGAAGGATACGATAATTATCTGGCAGAGCCGCAACGCCAAAAAATCTCTTCTGTTTACAACACCTTATCAAAACATTTTAACAATATTCTCCTTCTTCCCGGGCAAAAGATCTATTTTCTTGCTTCAGGATTTCCGATCAGTTCCGATATCCCCGGTTCCCTTGACAAAAAAAGGATAAAAACCGATTACATCAGCAATTATTACTACGGCAATCTTACGGAAGAGAGGATCGGCCGTTTAAATGAACTCATCGATAAATCGGCTCCCATAAATACCGATATCTACCCGCAACTCATGCGTCTTATGTTTTCCCAATGGTTTGCGAAATTCTCAACATCTCCTCTTGCCTTTATCCTGATTATATCGGCACTGTGCATAATATACCTTATAACGATAACAAGAGAAGAATTTGTTCTTTTTTCAACCGGATGCATGGCAATGGGAACCGAGATTCTCGTCATATTCGCATTCCAGATATTTTTCGGATATATCTATCTTAAAATCGGCCTGATAATTACCGTTTTTCTCGCCGGGCTCCTGCCGGGAGCATGGATAGGAAACAGGGCGGGAAATAAATACTGGAATAATAAAAGAATCCCTCTTGTAATAACAGACGGCATTCTTATATTTTTAACAGGCCTTCTGATTTTGGGTTTCGTATACGGAGAAGGCAAAATTCCCTTGCCTGTTTTTCTTGCATATGGTTTTATTATATCGATGACATGCGGATATCAGTTCCCGGCAGCCTTAAAACTGACAGGAGACAACAACCCATCTGTAACAAGACTGTTTTCAGCCGATCTGATCGGAGCAGCCGCAGGCACGCTTCTTATAAGCGTAGCGGTTATTCCGTATTTCGGCATTATCTGGGCAGCGACAGGATTGATCGGCTTGAAACTTATTAGTATAACGATAATGGCAACAAAACATGAATAAATTCAGCAGAAGACAATTTCTATACAGTACAGCATTAATTCTCTCGGCGCCGGGTTCATCACTTGCTCTCTGGTCCTCTGATGAAAAGAAGGGAGTCCTGCCGGGTCCGGATAATATCAGGGGAAAAATATTTAAAGGAGATGCTCCGGATAAGCCGGGGAAATGGTCCAAAGAAGGATTTCTCTACACGAAACTGAGCAATAAGAATGTTATATGCGGCATATGCCCCCACAGATGTCAATTATCTCCGGGAGACCGGGGCGTTTGCCGCTCCAAGGTCAACATAGACGGGACGCTTTACAGCCTTTCCTACGGAAATCCATGCACCGTAAACGTCGACCCCATAGAAAAAAAACCGCTTTTCCATTTCAAACCCAGGACAAAATCATTTTCGCTTGCCGCGGCAGGATGCAATTTCCGTTGTCTCAATTGTCAGAACTGGGAAATATCACAGGCCAAACCCGATGAAGTGCGCCACAGCGAGCTTTTCCCCGAAGATGTTGTCAATGCCGCATTGAAAACCGGGTCAGAATCAATTGCATACACATATTCGGAACCGATTTCTTATTTCGAATATATGATTGATATAGCTCGGCTTGCAAAAGAGAAAGGCCTTTCAAATCTCTGGATATCAAATGGTTACATAAATAAAGAGCCCCTGCTTGAACTATGCAAATATATTGACGGCGCGAATGTAAACATCAAATCCTTCAGTGACGATATATACAGGAAGCTGAACGGAGGAAGGCTTGAGTCTGTTTTGAATACATTCAGGACATTAAACGACAGGGGTGTCCACTTCGAAATGACCAATCTTGTTGTACCCGGTTACGTCGATGATCCTGAAATGGTCAAACGCATGTGCGGATGGATTCTTACTGATCTCGGACCGGACCATCCCCTGCATTTTCTCCGGTTTACTCCCCAGTACAAGCTTGACAGGCTTCCACCTACTCCCATATCAACTCTTGAAAATTTCCGGAGTATCGCAATGAAGGAAGGAATCCGCTATGCCTACGTGGGTAATGTACCGAACCACGAAGGGACGAATACATACTGCCATAACTGCAAAAAATTAATTATAGAACGAAAGGGATACCAGGTGCCTGCATATAATCTTACCGGAAACAGGTGCAAATTCTGCAATATCATAATACCGGGAGTATGGGAAAAGCGTGAGGGATGAAGCGCAGATCAATGTCTGAAATAAGAGGAAAAGCAAAAGGCGAAGCGGGATTTTGGACTTTTTACGAGTTCATCAT
>JAUYEO010000151.1 GCA_030689795.1 Desulfobacterales bacterium
GCATATTTGGACTTTTTACGAAACCATCCTGTATAGTCAACACAGTTTTGGAGTTAAACTGCAAAGGGGGTTTCCGATGCACATTTTTTTCAAACTGGCGGCAGCTCTTGTTCTAATCTATTTTGCCTACTGCGGTATGCTTTTTGTCTTGCAGCGGCAGGTACTTTTTCCGCGCTACATGATAGAAAACCTTTCGATGGAAAACATGCCAGTGTCTGGAATTGAAAAGATTTTTCTTCAAACCGGCTCCGGCAAAGTCGAAGCATGGTATATGCCTCCTGTTTCTGGTTCGGCAGGCAATCCGGCTCCTGCGGTTATCTTCGCCCACGGGAACGGAGAATTGATAGATTTCTGGCCTGAAGAATTAAGGGATTTTACGAAACTGGGCGTGGGCGTGCTGCTTGTTGAATATCCCGGTTACGGACGTTCTGAAGGCTCTCCGTCGCAAAAAAGCATTACCGATGCGTTTGTCTCAGCTTATGATTATATTGCGGCAAAAAAAGGAGTGGACCCTTCCCGCATAATTCTTTTCGGACGATCAATAGGAGGCGGAGCGGTCTGCGCACTTGCAAGAAAACGTCCTTCCGCGGCTCTTATACTTATTTCCACATTTACGAGCGTCAGATCTTTCGCATCAAAATATTTTGTTCCCGGTTTCCTGATGCGCGATCCGTTTGACAATCTTGAGGCAGTCGAGGCATATTCCGGGCCGGTACTTATTATACACGGTAAACAGGATGAGATTATTCCATTCAGCCATGGAATTGCGCTTTCAAAGGCTGCTCGAAACTGTAAAATGATCGCCTATGATTGCGGTCATAATGACTGCCCGCCAGATCCTGTTCGTTTCCGGGAAGATATAAAGGCATTTTTGATAAAACAAGGTATTATATGATAAAAAGGCTTGAGTCGTTCCGCCACAGTGATTGGCGGATCTTCAGGAGGCGGAAGATGTGAGAACGTCGAACATCGAACATAGAACATCGAATGGTGAATTGAGAAAGGGTTCGGGAAGTCAAGGGGTTAAGGGTTCGAGCGGTTCAAGCAGTCAGAGGTGGAATATCTGATACTTATTTTACGACAATTTGACAATCGGGAACAGCTATCTTATATTCTACCGTAAAAACAAATCGTTAACATAATTATAAATAGTTGTTGAATCTCGGTTCATTATTTTCTAATAAAAGCTGACGGACTCGCAAAAAGGCCGAAAATATTTTTTTTAGATTTATTATATTTTAATCAGGGTAAATAGACTGAGAGGGGAAAATTATGAGAGTACTTGTAAGCGACAATCTGGATTCAATAGGCATTGAGATGTTTCGGAAAGAAGAGGGAATTGAGGTTGATGTAAAGCCTGGATTATCTCCCGAAGAACAGAAAAATATTATCGGGGAGTATGATGCCCTTGTGATAAGAAGCGCCACAAAGGTTACGGCGGATCTTTTAAGCGCTGCGAAACGGTTGAAGGTTGTAGGTCGGGCCGGAATCGGTCTTGATAATGTTGATATACCGGCAGCCACCAAGCGCGGGGTAGTTGTAATGAATACCCCCGGAGGAAACGTTGTCACTACCGCTGAGCATGCAATTGCCATGATGATGGCTCTGACAAGAAACATTCCCTGGGGTACGGCCTCTCTCAAGGCGGGAAAGTGGGAAAAAAAGAATCTTGAAGGCCGTGAGCTGTTCAACAAGGTACTCGGAATTATAGGCCTTGGGAAGATAGGTTCCATCGTGGCCGACCGTGCCCGGGGACTTAAGATGCAGGTCATAGTTTATGATCCCTTTGTGACTCCTGAGCGGCTGGAAAAGGCAGGATATACGGGCGTGACCATTGATGAATTGTATAAAAGATCCGATTATATCACCGTCCATGTTCCAAAATTAAAAGATACTTTGGGCATGCTTAACAAGAAAGCATTTGACAGGATGAAGGACGGTGTCATGATAATCAACTGCGCCCGTGGCGGAATCGTTAATGAGGCCGACCTTTACGACGCCTTGAAAGCAGGTAAGGTTGCCGGAGCTGCGCTGGATGTTTTTGAGAAAGAGCCGCCGGGGATGTCCCCCTTGTTTGAGCTGGACAGAGTAATATGCACGCCGCATCTAGGAGCCTCAACACAGGAAGCTCAGGCAAACGTCGCCTCTGCTGTTGCAGGTCAGATAATTGACTACTTGAAGAACGGTACTATATCAAATGCAGTTAATGTTCCTTCGATTACGGGAGAGCTTCTGAAAAAAATCGGCCCGTTTCTTTCCCTTGCAGACAAAATGGGCAGCCTTCTTGCCCAACTTTCACCGGGACCCTTCAAAGAAATCATTATCGAGTACACAGGGGATTTCGAGGGGCTTGATATGTCGCCGGTTACAACTGCTGTTTTAAGAGGTCTTCTTGTGCCCATAGTCAAGGATGATGTCAATTTCGTCAATGCCAATTTAATTGCAAAGGAAAGAGGAATAAAGGTAACGGAGACGGCAAACGCCGAATCGGAAGATTTTATAAATCTTATAACCGTTAAGGGAATTGCCGCTGATAAATCGGTTACAATTGCGGGCACTATTTTCGGGAAGAAAGATGAAAGAATTGTAAGAATAAACAACTTCAGGCTTGAGATGCATCCGAGCGGACATCTTGCCCTTATTCACAATCTTGATAAACCGGGCGCTATCGGCAGCATAGGAACAACTTTGGGCAAAAACAAGATAAATATCGGAAGGATGCAGGTCGGACAGGAAGAAGATGGAGAGAGGAATATTATTCTGCTCAAGACCGATTCTCCTATTCCTGAACCTGTTCTTGAAGAACTGAGAGCGCTTCCCATGGTAAAAAGCGTTATACCGCTTGAGCTATAGAGGGGAAAGACGTGAGGCGGAAGGCGTGAGGCGTAAGTCGAACTACGAATCACAAAAGGAGAATAGCTATGCCGGAAGAAAAAAAAGATTTTATAATAAAAGACCGGAGGATTTTTTCTCAGGAAAATATGGATATTGATAAGGAAAAAGAAGAAAAAGAAAAGATTCAGGATGCAAAAAAGCCAGAGACTGAAGAAGCGGGACCAGCAGGTGAAAAACCTGGTGAAAAGGAGGCTCGGGTATGTTTGCCTGAAATTAATTTTCCGACTTTCATCATGTCTCTGAATGTGTCGGCCTTTGTAAATCTCGGCGTTCTTGATAATCCGGCTAACGGGAAGAAGGAAAAAAATCTTGATCTTGCGAAACAGACGATCGATATCCTGTGTATGCTTGAAGAAAAAACCAGAGGGAATTTATCAAAAGACGAAGAAAGCATGCTGAAAAACATTCTTTATGATTTAAGGATAATCTATGTGAAGGAAAAGAAGTGAAGGAGATATATATGTGGCTGAATAAATTGATAAATTCAATTACACGGCGCAGAGCCTTTTTTATGGTTTTGTTTCTCGTAATGATTATTCTGGGGGTTTCCTGTTTCAATTCCGTTTCGGATGACAAGGCAAAAAAAAGCGGATCTGACAACAGATCACTCGCCGGTATGGCCTCATCCGTTACGGTACCAAAACCGGCTGAAGTTCGGATGATTCCTGAAAGTTTCAGCGCTCTGGCGGAAATGGCCAGTCCGGCAGTAGTAAATATCAGGACGGTTAGAACCGGGAAAACCGGAAACATATTCCGCCAATTCCACAAAGGGCCATTCGGCGAAGATGACCAGATGGAGGATTTTTTCAATAAATTCTTCAATCAGGATCAGCAAAAGGAATTTAAACAGCGGAGTCTTGGTTCAGGATTTATAATTGATAAAGATGGTTATATCGTTACGAACAATCATGTGGTGGAAAACGCCGATAAGATAAAAGTTATATTAAAAGATGAAAAGGAATTTGAAGCTGAAATAGTCGGGCGTGATCCCAATACGGATATTGCTCTTATCAGGATAAAATCAGGATATAACCTGCCGGTTTTAAAAATCGGCGATTCGGATGCTCTGAAGGTGGGGCAGTGGGTGCTGGCGATAGGGAGCCCGTTTGGCCTGGAGCATACTGTTACAGCAGGAATAGTAAGCGCAAAAGGGCGAGTAATAGGCTCAGGTCCTTATGATGATTTCATTCAGACCGATGCTTCCATTAATCCGGGCAACAGCGGTGGTCCTCTTATAAATATGACCGGCGAGGTTATAGGCGTCAATACGATCATAATAGCAGGCGGACAGGGTATCGGATTTGCGATCCCGATAAATCAGGTTAAGGGAATCGTTGAGCAATTAAAGAAACACGGAGATGTTACAAGAGGCTGGCTCGGCGTGACAATCCAGGATTTGCCGGCTGATCTGGCAGAGTATATTGGAATCAAAGATGGGAAGGGTGTTCTTGTTTCTGATGTGATTTCCGGAGATCCTGCCGATAAAGCAGGGATCAGACCAAAGGATATTATCATTGAGATTAACGGTCAAAAGATTGAATCAAGCAGAACCCTTTTAAAAATGGTTGCCGATATTGGCGTGGGAGAGGTTGCTAAAATCAAGGTATTGCGGGATGGCAAGGAAAAGACATTCCATGTGGAAGTGGCAAAAAGAATGGATGAAAAAATAGCATCGATAAAAGATTCAATGAAAGGGCAGGCGGATGAGACGGGAATCCGGGTTGCTAATCTGACACCTGAGACAGCCAAACGTTTTGGCATAACTGAAAAAGAAGGTGTAATTGTCGTCGGGGTTGATTCCGGCGGGGAAGGCGCTGAGGCGGGGATTGCACCGGGTGACATCATCAGAGAGGTTAATCATCAGGCTGTAAAATCGGTTAAAGATTATACCGAAGCCATTGGAAAGATTAAAAAAGGTGAGACCTTTAAAATTTTTCTTTGGAGATCGAAGGTCGGATTTATAATTGCCAAGCTGACGAAGTGAATAGTAAAAGAAAGGATTCGAGGATTCCCGCCATAGTGATTGGCGGGCCTTCGGCAGGGGTCGAGGGATAGATCGTAAATCGTGGATAGTGGGAAAGCGAAGCTTGCCACGAAGGCACAAAGACACAAATAGATACTTAGTGACTTCGTGTCTTCGTGGCGGCAAAACGAAACACGAACTGCGAACGACGATCAACGAACCAGAGACTATAAACCATGGACAAGAAACCATTGGAAATCGTAAAACGCATACAATTTAATGTTAAAACTTCCCGGACGGCCGCAGGCGGGGTCTCGGATGTCGGTACTGTCCGGACCAATAACGAGGATTCTATATACATCGATGAAGGAGGTAAATTTTTACTTCTTGCAGACGGTATGGGTGGGCTTGAGCGGGGGGAAGATGCCAGCGGCGCTGCCATAGAAATAATTAAGGATCATTTTAACCCTGAAAAGGTGAGTG
>JAUYEO010000161.1 GCA_030689795.1 Desulfobacterales bacterium
GAAAAACGACAACACCTGGGGGTGGACTGATGACTATGTTCAACAACTTGCGGCTAAGTTGCCTCGCCGAGGAATCCGGATTCCTCTCTTCCATCTTGCCGTGTGGCTATATAAGGATCGAGCATGGGAAGATGAGATTCGCCGGGCAGACATCATCGGGCAGATCATCGCCGAATATGGGCTGACTCAAGAGGAACTTAACAATCTCTTTCAGATTGACGTTGTTTCTGATCTCACCGAAGGGCAAGCGTTTCAGAAGTTACCTGTCAAATGGCACCAAATCTTAGCAGCATTCTCGCAGCCGAAAGACGTGCCGGCGGAAGCCAGTGGAATTCTAACTTACCTTGAAACGGAGGCGATTGGGCCAGTTCCGCGACTTGTCTTTCAGCCGGCAAAGAGGATCAATCTGATTACGGGGGATAACGGACTCGGAAAAACGTTTTTGTTGGATTTATCTTGGTGGGCTCTCACGCAGGATTGGGCAGAGCGGCCAGCTACGCCATTTCACATATCTCCATCAAGACCGCCACTCATCAAGTTTGCGGTAGGAGGTCCTGGGGAATCGAGGCCGACCAGAGCCTCTTACTCCTACAGCACGGGGAATTGGGAAATAAAGGAGCCGAGGACGGCGCTCTCTGGCTTAGTTGTTTATGCTCGAGTGGATGGTTCGTTTGCTGTTTGGGACCCCGCAAACCCCATGCTTGCTGGCACGGCTAAGGCCTCTTGGCGCGGACTTAAATTCACTCGCGAGGAAATCTGGGACGGCAAAAAAAGCCAAATCGAGGGACTGATTAGCGACTGGACTAAGTGGCAGCTTCGCCCGGACCGATATCCCGCCTTTTCCACCTTACAAGCGGTTCTGCGCAGAGTATCGCCTCCAGATTTAGGGCCAATGACCATCGGAGAACTCGTCCGTATTCCAGGAGGAGACAATCGTGAGATTCCGACACTTGTCCATCCTTATGACAGCGTTCCGATTTTCTTTGAATCGGCCGGTATAAAGCGGATCATTACACTCGCCTACCTTTTAGTTTGGGCTTGGGAGGAACACAAGGTGCAGGCCAAGCAACAAGGCAGACCCGAGGAACGACAGATGGTTGTGCTCATTGATGAGGCAGAGGCGCATCTCCACCCAAAATGGCAGCGGGTAATACTTCCGGCGTTGCTCGGGGTCGCGCAGGATCTCCACGCTGAGATGGCCGTACAGTGGATCATCGCCAGCCACTCGCCGCTGGTGTTGGCTTCCGGCGAATCAATATGGGATACGCAGAATGACCGCCTATTCCATATCGACATGAGTACGGACGGCAAAGTTTTTTTCAAAGACCTGGAGTTCGAAAAACGCGGTACGATTGACTCTTGGTTGTCATCCGATATCTTCGAGATTCAGCAGCCCGGATCATCGGAAAGGGAGTCTGCCATTAAAGAAGCCCTTCGTCTTCAACAGATGTCAAATCCCACAAAGGCCGGGGTTCAGGCAGCAACAACTCGGCTAAGAGAGCATCTTTCCGCGGAAGATCCGTTTTGGGTCAGATGGATATTCTTTGCCGAATCATTTGGGGTGAAGCCTTGATACCGGTAACTCCAGTGGCTGAGCCCGCTGACTTTGACCAGAAAGTGCGAGTTCCGGGTACAGCGTTTCTTAGGACGACGCCAACTCCAAACGGCCCTCAATGGAAACGCAAGGATTATTGGCGTAGAGCGCTTGGGGATCTTTTCGGCGCCTACGGCGGAATCTGTGCATACTGTGCTTCGTGGACTAAACGCGCAACAAAGACCTCGACCCCGCAAGATAGTTCAATCGATCATTTCGTTCCCAAGTCGGCAGTGCCTACACAAGCATATGAATGGGACAATTTTAGACTATGCCGTAGTCGCCTAAATATGCGTAAGGACAGTAACCGCGACGTTCTCGACCCGTTCAGTCTCGCACCAGGGTGGTTCACCCTCGATTTTCGTACATTCTTCTTGGTGCCGAAAACAAACCTACATGCTTTTGACCGTAAGCGTGTTAAGGATACAATTGATCGTTTGCAACTCAATGACGACAACGACTATGTGAACGAGCGAATTGGGGCAATTCGTGAATACTGCTTAGGCAAAGCAACCTTTGCGCAGCTATTCAACCATTATCCTTTTATCGCTGCCGAAATGCGAGCTCAAAACTTTGACACCACCTTTCTGCCCCGTATGAGAGTTTTCTTTGCGGCACACCCTTGATCAATTCTCTCTGTAAGGAATGTATCGCTTGCCAGCAAGGAAGACAGAGGGGATCAACTTTTGACAAAGGAAAATGTAAAAAAACATATACTTTTGTGCAAATCTACGACGATCATTTCTCCAGGCAATACGGATTCTGGCGTCCCTATGTCAAGCAGGTGATCTATCGCTATCTCGATTACAGTGATCTGCATAATGGCTTTGCCCGTACGGAATGTTGTTTATAAACGGTAATCCTCCCTGATATTACAAATTGAAAATCACTGATAGGTAGGTGTTGTCGAGCCGCAACTCCTAACATCATCCCTGCTTAACGTGCTACACGCACCTCAAGGCCAGAGTCCTTAACCTGATTATACTTGCTCCGTACAGTATCAAGTTCGTGCCACTTTATGGCAAGCCCCACATTGTTTTTTTAATTTCACTGTTCATTTTTGTTGCGAAACAGGGGGGCATCGTTTATATTTTTTATGGATTGAAAGCTTCACGCTGTTTCGGTTTACCGTGGACAAAACGAGGGAAGGAATATGAGCGATAAACTTACTACAAAAGAAAAGGAACTTTCCGGCAACAAACAGCCGGAAAGCCAGGGGCCTGGCCCGGAAACTGTCAAGCAGGTGATTTTAAACCTGTTGCTCATCGGCATCGGGAGCGCGCTCGTTGCTGTTGCAATAAACGGCATCCTTATTCCACATCAGTTCGTAAGCGGCGGGCTGGTCGGTCTTGCTCTCGGTTTTCATTATATTTTCCCGTCAGTATCGGTGGGCTGGCTCTATTTATTAATGAATATACCTCTTTTTGCCCTCGGATGGAAATTCGTGGGCCGGAGATTCTTTTATTACAGTGTGCCCGGAATGGTTATTTTTTCTGCTGCGGTTGCATTTGTAAAGATTCCGCTGCCGGTTCAGGATAAGATACTGAGCGCGCTCTTTGCAGGGATAATTACCGGGATAGGTTCCGGAATAATATTGAAATCAAAGGGGTCGGCAGGAGGATCCGATATACTTTCCGTGATACTTCTCAACCGCTTTTCCGTTCGCGTTGGCAACACGATTCTTTCTTTTAATGTAATTGTTCTTGCCGCGGCATCTGTTTTGTTCTCGCTTGATTCTGCCCTTTACACACTGGTTTACATGTATGTTTCAACAAGGATAGTGGAGCTAGTTTTAACAGGGCTCAGCCAGAGAAAAGCCGTGATTATCATATCTCCGAAGTGGGAGGAGATATCCCGGAAAATTCTCGAAGAGATCGTGCGGGGAGTCACCTTCATCAAAGGGCAGGGCGCCTATTCGGGGCAGGATGAAAATATCCTGTATACGGTTGTCACATTCAGGGAACTTCCACGCGTAAAGGAGATAATCCGGGAAGCGGACCCCGGCGCCTTTGTTGTTGTGCATGAAACGCTTGAGGTTATGGGACATCGCATAGGCAATCAGCCCCACTGGTGACGGGATTTTATACTTTTTACGAAGGCATCATCTTCGGAAGGATCATATGGCAGGCTTTTTTTCCAGACATGATTTTGCTCCAAACAGGATAGAACTGGAATTCAGGAAGGCTGAGAATAAAAAGGGCTTCATAAATCTTGCCGGGAGCAATCCTACTAATGAGGGACTGATCTTTCCTCCCGGTATTTTAAAAAAGGCCGCGGAACCATACTGGAGCAAACGACAGTATAGTCCTGATCCGAAGGGTCTTTCTTCCGCAAGATCCGCAATATCCGGTTATTATGGAAGGCACGCGCCTTCCCTTCAAATCATGCCGGATGACATCTTTGTCACAGCAAGCACAAGCGAATCTTACGGATTGCTTTTCGCCCTGCTTGCAGATCCAGGAGATAACCTGCTTGCCCCGAAAGTTAGCTATCCCCTCTTTGAGCATCTTGCATCTATCCATCATGTCAAATTGCGCACTTACGATATGGATGAAGATGACGGATGGAGCATCATGGGAAACAGCCTGATTTCGGAAGCGGACGAAAGAACAAGGGGGATCATAATTGTCTCTCCGCACAACCCGACCGGCATGGTCGTAAAATGCGCTCTTCCGGCGCTTGACAGGCTATGTCTTCCGGTAATATGCGACGAAGTATTTGCCGGATTTCCTTATGGAGTTTCAGATATTCCTCCGCTTGGAGCGCTGCACAGGAAACTGCCCGTTTTTCATTTGAACGGCATCTCGAAAATGTTCGGACTTCCCGATTTAAAATTAGGGTGGATTGCAATAAGCGGGACCGGTGTCAGGGACTATGAAAAAAGACTTGAGCTATTAAACGATACATACCTCGGGGCAAATTATCTTGTCCAGTCGATGCTTCCTGCAATATTTGACGAAGGAACCGGTTTTGTCGAGCATATGCGCACACGGATTCGCGCAGGTATCGACTGCGCACTTGATCTGCTTTCCGGAAACAGGCGCATTAAAGCATTCCGGCCTGACGGAGGGTATTATCTCTTCCCAAAGATAGATACCGGGGAAGATGAAGAGGAGCTTGTCCTGCGTCTTTTAAAAAACTGCGGGGTGCTTGTGCACCCCGGGTATTATTATGACTGTAACCAAGGAACTCATATCATGACTTCCTGCCTTACGGAAATCGAAAAGCTCTCCGAAGGGCTGAAAAGGATCGTTAGTGTAATTTAAGGCCGGCATGGGTAATGGGTTCTGCCGCCTGCTTCATGAACGGCAGCAGTCATCTCCCGGAGCCCCGGAATTAAATCATCTCTGAAGACTCCTATCTGCCACGGGGATGCCTGACCGTCTGTCCGGACACAAGCATGGCTGCTGATTATAAGTCCCACGCCGCCTTTTGCGAGAGTTCTCATTGTTTCAATCAGTTTCGTGGTAACCGCGCCTTCGAGGGAAGCCATACCTTCCCAGGTTGCAGACCGGACGAAGCGGTTTTTCAGTTTCATGCCGTTTATTTGACTGCTTTCAAACAATTTGCTCATGCTTTTCTCCCTGTGTGGTTGTTGACTGCATCTATCCGTAACGTTTTATCTCTCGGGTGAAAAAGCTATCACAGTTAAAGGTATGCGGCAAGGCAAAGGAGACTCAGAGGTCGATTTCGTCTTGGTCAAGGACGGCAAGCCCCAGGCCTTTTCGAGGCCAAAGAAGGCGGGCGGGAGATCGCACCGGACATCCTGTATTTCGGCCGGATGTGAACCTTCCCTGCTATCAGATCGTCCGCGATCTGGACAGAGCGGAAGCCTTCCCGGACAACTGCTTCCTCCTTCCCGCCGCTGCGTTCCTCATGCTGGCGGGGTAAAACGCACAGTGGACTGAAACCGGTAACTATCTCTTGTCTGGAAGCGTTGTTTTTCCCTTATGCGTGTTTCGGTATACGGTATGATTCTTTTGTAATTTCTTCACAACCATGCTCCAGTTGATGCAGCCCCGTCAATCACTTTGACTTTTCGTATAAAATGTAATGACTTTTGATAAAGAATTTAACTATACGCGGTGTTCCCATGAAAGCTGGACTCCTGTTCCCAGGATTGAGCGCCGATTCGAAGATTATAATTATACAGGAGGCCTAAAATGGATAAAAACCAGATAATTTCAATTCTCAGGGAATATAAAAACAATTTCGCTGAAAAATACGGGATAATATCCATTGGTATTTTTGGCTCTGTCGCCAGGGTCCAGAGCAATGACGACAGCGATATTGATATCTGTATTAAAACGATTTCCCCTAATCCATTTTTTCTGGTGCACATAAAGGAGGATTATAGAGAAACGGGTAAACCGAAGGGTTGATATTGTGCGTATTGGCAAAAAAATGAACCCGGCTCTGAAAAACAGGATCGAAAGAGATGGTGTTTATGTTTGATAAAGTTTGAGTTGTAATACTTAGACGTTTATCTCTATCCCTTCACGCCGGGCAACCTCAATGATTGTGCTTTCATCATCTGTTTTCCAACGCTTTAAGCCTACAGGGACAGGCTCTATGCGGTTGTCTGTTCGGGCAGCGGTTCTCCACAGCAAATTTATATCTTCCCGACCGTATTTATCATCATAGCGGGACGATACCACCAGCAAATCAATATCGCTCCATTGGTCTGTGCCCGGTTTTTGTGTACATGAACCGAACAAAATGCCGTGCTGAACGGGAATCCCAAGGTTAATAAGTTCGGTCAGATATTTCTTAACCGACATTATAATTGATTCTTCAACCATTCAAATAATTCCTTTGTTCTTTGTTTTAGGAGCCGTTACGAAATAACTGTTACTTTCTGGACCATTTCGTTACGGCTCCTTATGCCGTTCTTGTCCTTTAAATGGTACGGTTATTTTATTCCAACGGCTCAGCATATCGGCTTCTTTCCGGGATGGAGTTGCTCCCCACACCTCAGGGTAACGCCCTTCTATGTTAAAAGGATTCATCTCCGCCAGCAGATCTATTTGCTTTTGTTCAAAAATAATTCCTGATAATTCGGCCAATCTCACAAGGTTATGTAATCTCGGAGCAACATCATTGACGGTCTCGTAAAAAGTCATATGCGAACGGATTTGAGATTTTTGGGAAATAGATTTTAAAATTACTGAGCGTTAAAAATCACAAGCTGTTTGAGGGCGTTAGCCCGAGTTCTTGTGATTTAGCGAAGTGATTTAAAAATCCCCAAAAAACTCATTAAGTGAGCATATTTCGACTTTTTACGGATCCATCATCATTGGTACTACGACAAATACGAGCCTTAAGAATTTTCTCCAGCGCCATATGGAGAAAGAAAAGTCCGTGACGGATTTTATCCGATTCAATGAGCTGTTTCGCAACCTCCCAGTCTTCTTCTGCTCCGTTTCGCCAGTATGAGATGTGTTTGACAATGTTTACCACGTGTTATATCCTGATTTTGCTACTATATAGAGGTCTCTTGGCGAAAGCAATGTCTTCATCAGTGATATTGACACCCGGAGCAATTCCCTTCAGTTTAACGAGCTTTTTTCCGGTGGGGCTTAGCTTCTTGAAAACAGACAGCTTCAATGCCATGATATCTTTTTCAATAGACAGAATCTTATCCAGCGTGACTCTGTTGAAATCAGACACAGTATCTGACGATGTGGATTGTTTCATGATTATTACCCTTATATGGAATTTTCGGAAGATTATAGCACAGAGTCAGTATGATTGTCAAAAGTCATGTCTCATGCTCAGCAATTCCTTATAACAGAGCTTACAATGAAGTAATTGTTTCCTTTCATGCTTATTACCGGACGCTTGGCAAACAGACAGCGTTGTTACCGATTTTTGGTCAAGGCCTCAGATCCGCCAATACCTGTGATGGACTGTAATCGGTAACTATTTCTTGCCCGGAAGCGATGCACATTCCTGCTCAAACTGACCCGGATTGTATATAAAGTTTTTTATGATTGTGTTCTTGACATTCTCCCGGCTGGCACATAAAATAAGGAATCATTAATTCCATAAATGGACTTATAATGGAAAAAGTAAGCAGATTTTTCGAATCCGAACAGCAGAGCTTTTTTCTCCTCGGTCCGCGCGGTACGGGGAAATCAACTACTATAAAAGACCTTTATCCTGATGCGTTGTATATAGATCTGCTCCTTCCCGACGTCCACCGGTTTTATCTTGCCCGTCCTGAACGACTTCGTGAAACGGTTCTTGCCGAAAAGGACAAAAATGTGATCGTTCTGGATGAGATACAAAAAGCGCCTCAGCTTCTGGAGGTCGTGCATAACCTCATGGAGGAGAAAAAAGGCCGGCAGTTCATTCTTACCGGTTCGAGCGCCAGAAAATTGAAAAAAACAGGCGCCGATCTGCTTGCAGGCAGGGCGCTCATGAAACATATGCATCCGTTCATCGCTGCGGAACTCAAAAACGAATTTGACATGGAAAAGGCATTAAAGCACGGCACAATCCCTGTGGTATTGGACAGCAACAACCCGTCGGCCTCTCTGCAGGCATATATAGACCTTTATATCAGGGAAGAAGTGCAGATGGAAGGTCTGACGAGAAATGTCGGAAATTTTGCGCGCTTTCTGGAGACCATGAGTTTTTCCCACGGCTGCGTCCTGACCATCAGCAATATTGCGCGGGAATGCGGCGTGGAAAGAAAGACGGTTGAAGGATACCTGTATATTCTTGAAGATCTGCTCCTTGCATACAGACTGCCGGTATTTACAAAACGAGCGAAACGCGCAACCGTGCAGCACTCGAAATTTTACTTTTTCGACACCGGGATTTACACCGCACTCAGGCCCTCAGGACCGCTTGACAGGCCGGAAGAAAAGGGCGGTCCGGCGCTTGAGGGACTTGTTGCTCAGCATCTTAAGGCATGGATCGATTATCGGCATCCGGAGGCCAGGCTGTTTTACTGGCGTACCAGCGCCGGCAGCGAGGTTGACTTTGTCGTTTATGGTAAAGATTTATTCCGGGCGATCGAGGTGAAGCACGCCGATACGGTACATCCTAAGGATTTGCATGGGCTTAAAGCGTTTGGCGAAGATTATCCCGAGGCTGAGAGAACGCTGCTCTATCAGGGACGGGAAAAGTTGCTCCGTGACGGGATTATGATAGAACCGTGTCAAAACTTTCTTGAGAAGCTGGGATAACATATACCGATTCTCTCTACCAAAAACTTATCTGACAGGATTTACAGAATTTAACGGATCAACTGCATCCGCTTTGCGGAGCCTGGTAAGCGCAACCGATGGCTTATTGCCTGTCAATCCTGTTAATCCTGTCTAAAAACCCTGGTAAATCAATTCTTTGTGTCGAATACACTTGCAACAACTGTTTACCCACACAAAACAGCGAAGAGCCAAACTTGAACTGTTACAACCCTATAATCAATTTATACCGGAACAGCTTGAGGAAAATGATTTTAACGTGCTGCCGATCGAGCTAAGTCACCTGACCAAAGTAATAGGCCTTCCGTTTCAGCACCGCGATCCGTTTGACCGATTAATCATTTCACAGGCGCTTACGGAAGATATCCCTGTTGTAAGTTCTGATCCGATATTCTCACAGTATGTCGTAAAACTCGTCTGGTAAACTTTTTTGGCACAGAATATTTATATCAACTAACCATAATACGCTTTTTATCGGACATTCGGTAGACAGACAGCGTAGTTACCGATCTTCGGTCAAGCTCTCATATCCGCCAATACCTGTGGCGGACTGAAATCGGTAAAAAGATTAATCTCCTGCCCGGAAGCTGTGCACGCCCGTTATGATAGTTCCGATATACTACATCGTTCTGAAAACGACACCGTTCTTTTTGCTTGACATACCGGCTTGCTGATTCATAATATACATCAAAAAGAGGCAAGGAGGGAGTCATGAACCAGATCACCGTGAGAGGGATAGATCCTGAAATCGAACAGAAAATTCGAAAAATGGCCAGAGACAGCCGGCAATCCATAAATAATATTCTGGTTGGGATCATCCGGCAAAAATTTCAAAACAAAAAACACAGTCCTCCGGCCGAAACTCTTAAACAACTGGCCGGCGGATGGAGCCGTCAGGATGCTTTGACTTTTCTGAATTCAATCAATTCCTGCGAACAGATTGATCAGGAAATGTGGCAATGAAGATTATACTTGATACAAGCGGTTATGCAGGATTCAAAATGGGCAATCCTGAGATTGTCGAATTTCTGACGCGGGCGAATATCATTCTTATATCTCCGATTGTGTTGGGGGAATTGATGTTCGGATTTATCAATGGCGACAGATTTAAACAGAATATGGATGAACTGGACCAGTTCATCAACCATGAAGCAGTGGAGGAGATACAGATCGGAAAAATCACTGCTGACCGTTATTCAAGAATAGCAGCCCAACTCAAACGACAGGGCACACCAATTCCTGCCAACGATATCTGGATTGCCGCTCAAGCCATGGAGTATGGCGCTGAACTGGTTACCATGGATCGGCATTTTGAAAAAATCAGCGGCCTGGTTTACCGGTATTTCCCACTTCTTTAACGCCCTACTACTTGATTTCATCCGGCGAAACCTTAAATTTCCTCATCCTCGCCCTTTCCATGTTGACCGGAAGAGATGTCATTTAGCAGCGAACTCACCGATTTCTGGTGAAGGTCTCAGATTTGCCAATATCTGTGGCGGACTGAAATCGTTATCAAGCCGGAAGCGGGAAAATAACAATTGTATATAAGGTTTTTTTATGATTTGCTTTTCCAGCGCCATTCTGATAGCTTCATAAAAGATGATTTTAAACAGGAGCATCATACCATGCAAACAATCGATGTGAATCAGGCAAAACAGCACTTACCCAGGCTGATCGAGCAAACGATGTGTGGAGAGGAGGTTGTAATAACTCAAGAAGGGCAGCCTCTTGTAAAACTTGTTGCTCTAACCAAACAAAGCAGGAAACATAGGCAATTTGGGAGTGCAAAAGGGCTTATCCGAATGGCAAATGATTTTGATGAGCCAATTAAGGACTTCAAAGAATATATGTGATGCGGCTATTGCTCGATACAAATAGCTTTTTATGGTTTATAAGCGGCAGCGAAAGATTGAGCATTAATGCACAGCACCTTATTGCTGACCTGAACAACCAGCTTGTTTTAAGTTCTGCCAGTTTATGGGAAATAGCAATAAAGGTAAGTTTAGGGAAACTTGAACTGTTACTACCCTACAATAAGCTCATACCAGAACAACTTGAGGAAAATGATATTAACGTGCTGCCGATCGAGCTTAGCCACCTGAACAAAGTAATAGAACTGCCATTTCATCATCGCGATCCGTTTGACCGATTAATCATTGCACAGGCGCTTACGGAAGATATCCCTGTTGTAAGTTCTGATACGGTATTTTCACAGTATGTCGTAAAACTCATCTGGTAAACGGCTCTTCTCTGTTTCATGTGTGTGCTCCCCGGATACCCCTGGGTGCAATTCGATAAACTCAGCGCCTCAGCAAAAACTTATCTGGCAGGATTTACAGGATTTGACGGATCAAACTGCATCAGGCGATGGCTTATTGTCCGCCGCGGCGGACTTCCGGCCGGCAAAATCCTGTCCATCCCTGGCCCAGACCTGGCAAGCAAGGATTGGGTTTAGATCCACCGATACCAGTATATTTACTAAACAGAATCATATGCCTGTGTCGCCGCGCCGGGGCAGGCTGATTTGGAATAACCCTTATTTGAACTCGACGAAATAAATACATCTTGCTGTATACCTTTTATTGGTATAAAATTCAAAGCATGAAAGGGACAGTTACGGAAAAGACCGGGTTGCATAAGCGCGTCAGGAAATTACCTGAAAATGTCCAGAACCTTCTTATTGCTTTAAAGAAGGACATGGAGGTAAACGGACCTGTCCGGGGAGACTGGCCGAATTTCAGCGCCTTATCCGGCGGCCGTTATCACTGCCATTTAAAGAGAGGCCGTCCGACATATGTGGCGATATGGGAAGTTAAGAACAAAGAAATAAAATTGATTGAGGTTATATATGCAGGCACACACGAAAAAGCTCCCTATTGAGAAGATTGAATTAAGATTTATCGGACCCATCGCTAATATGGCAAGTGCTGTTGACGCCCTGAAGCCCCTGGGATTCATGGATACGTCCGAATCTATCCCGTGGCGCGAGGCTTACTCTGAATGTTCGGAAGCGCAGCTTATCGGCAAGGCTTTGGCCGGAACAAGATACCGGGAGGGTTTGACGCAGACCGAGCTTTCCAAACTGATCGGCATTCCTCAGCGCCATATCTCCGAAATGGAGAACGGCAAGCGCCCCATTGGCAAGGAAATGGCGAAGCGACTGGGAAAGGCTTTAAATATCAGTTACAAGGTTTTTCTGTAAATGGGCACCTTATCCGCTGTCCCCGGAAAACCGCTTCCTCCTTCCCGCCGCCGCGTTCCTCATGCTGACAGGGTGAAAAGCACGGTGGACTGAAAGCGATAACCATCTCTTCTCCGGAAAAAATGTTTGTCCCTCACGAGTGTTCCGGTATACAAAACGATTCTTTTGACATCCCGCATTATTTTCAGTATCTTCAATCAAAAGAATGAATGAAAGGAGCATGCAAATGACCACAAGCCATAAAATCACCTTGGAAATTCCCGGAGAAATATATACAGAAATTGTGGATTTCAGGAAAAGGTCCCGCAT
>JAUYEO010000167.1 GCA_030689795.1 Desulfobacterales bacterium
GTTTGCTGCGCAGTGTCGCAGGTTGGACTATCGGCTACCCGCTGTTTAACAGCCTGGTTTGTCTTTATACCTTTTATGTGCGCAGGCCCCCGGTCTGGTTTCGAATGAGCAGTATGCCGGGATTTGAGCATGTTCAAAACACTGACGGCAACATCGAGGTGCAGCCATGCGCTCAAAGCCGGATTCTCAGTGCAAGCCTGGTGTTTGCCGATGACACGATGGTGCAAGGCACTCACTGGATGCCGGATCCCGAGGAAGGGGAAGAAATTCTGTTTGATTCCCGGCTTGACCCAGGAATCCTGAAAGACGGGAAGGCGCCAGGTCAGCATATCAACCCATTGTGGTGGCATCTGGCCGAAGCCGATATCGGATCTGAAATGACATCCCTCTGCGGGTGCAGCGATCACGATCACCATGCGGGTCCGTGTGAGGCAGGGCATGGCCATCGCTCGCTGTTTTCACCCCAAAATAACTGTCCAGCAGCGGTTCTCCCATGGAAAGGGTAGCCATACCGGTATTTCACTCCCGCGTGGCACCGGTGCTGGATACCAGCAACCGGTTGATCGTCGTGGATTTTGAGGATGGTCAGGAAGTGGATCGCCGGGAGTTGTCCCTCGAAAAAATGTCCTTGTTTGAACGGACCGAAGCCCTTTGCCGGCTCGAGGTCCATTGTGTCATTTGCGCGGCGATCAGCGAAACCATGTTTCGGCTCATTGAAAGCAAGAAGATCGGATTGATCAGCGGAATCGTCGGTGAGCTGGATAAGATCATTCATGCCTATCTTTGTAACCGGCTGGACGATGCGTGCTTTGCCATGCCCGGTATGCTCAGACCAGTGACCAAAGATGCCCATTGAACAATATCATTCTTACGACAACAGGTGCGGCAAAAGCTGCGCTTCAAGAAACGCCTTAAAACGCTCCTGGCCATGGGCCAGCATATCCGGTATTGCAAAATCCATAAAATCCTGCTATTTTTCTCATATGGCACTTATCCCATCGCATTTTTTCATTTGATTCATTGGAAAAGCCCTTGTCGAAGAGGCGAAAAAATTGAATGCCGGAACCATTGTTATAGGAAAATCCGGTTCCGGGCAAGCAGATCATATTGGAAAGGTGGCGCGTTATGTAGTCAATAAAACCGTCAACCGCGCTATCTGGCTGGTGCCCTGATCGCAATCGGGCTAAAGGTGGTCATCCCGGAATTAAATCAATAAAAGGAGATTTTCCAAAAAATGCAGGCAATAATCTACAGGCTTAAAATACTTCTTGCAGTATTACTCGTTATTATGGTTGTCGGCACAGCCGGTTTCGTCATAATTGAGAAAAAATCAATCGTGGAAGCCGCTTACTTTATTATCGTTACAGTGGCTACCGTCGGATATGGGGATATTCATCCGGCAACACAATTGGGGCGGTTTTTCATTGCATGGAGGAGCTTGCCTACCGGGATGATGTGAAAAATATCCCCCAATCCGATAAAAGCCACCTTGCGAATGATTTCAAAAGGGCCTACCAGTTACTCATAAATGAATGGCTCGACTATATGAGATACCTCAAGGAGAGTTATCCTTTTCTTTTTCATCTCGTAATGAGGACAAATCCCTTCGACCGTTCAGCATCAATTACAGTAAAGTAAAAAGGAATATCCGGGGATCAGCGAACAGATATCCTGCTAAAATCTCACGAAGTACGGTCTGAAATCGTTGCGACGGTTTTTGCAGTACTAGCCCGGTAATACTGGGTCACCGTGATAAGGATTATGAGGCCGAGGCCGATCAGATCTGTCAAAGTGCCCGGTATTGCCAACAGCAATCCTCCTGCCAGAATGATGATCCTTTCCCACCAGGACATACGGGTCCAGTACCAGCCCTCCACCGCAGCGCCGATGCCGACCATTCCGATGACCGCGGTGATGATGATCTGGATGACTTCCCAGGGAGTAGTATTTATAAGAAGCAGCTGTGGACTCAAAACAAAAATGTAGGGGATGATGAAGGCGGCGATGGCCAGTTTGGTGGCTTCGATTCCAGTTTTTATGGGGTTGGCCTTGGCGATGGCTGCTCCGGCGAAAGCCGCCAGGCAGACGGGCGGCGTGATGTCGGCGATGATCCCGAAGTAGAAGACGAACATGTGTGCGGCCAGAACGGGGACGCCGAGCGCAAGGATCGCGGGCGCCGCACAGGTGGAGGTGATGATATAGTTTGCCGTTGTCGGGGCGCCCATACCCAGGATCAGTGAGGTGATCATGGTGAAGATGAGGGTCGGGATCAGGAACCCACCGGACAGAGCCAGGAGGCCGTCTCCCATCTTGAGGCCAAGTCCTGTCAGGGTTACGACTCCGACGATGATGCCGGCTGTGGCACAGGCAAGCGCCACCCCAAGAGCGCTGCGGGCGCCAGTTTCCAGAGTGTCGAGCAGTTTAGCAAGATTCAGCCGGGTGGCCTTGCGGAGCATGCCGACTACGATGGAGAGCCCAAGCCCCCCGAGGGCCGCCCGCATAGGCGTGAACCCTTTCACTAAAAGGTAAATAATAGCGACGAGCGGCAGAATCAGATGGATGTCCTTTTTCAGGACCTTCCAGAGGTTGGGCAACCGGTCGCGGGGGAGCCCCTTCAGTCCGCATTTTTTTGCTTCAAAATGAACCACGGTCCATATTCCGGTAAAGTAGAGCAGGGCCGGAATGGCCGCCGCTTTGGCGATTTCCACATAGGGCATTCCGATAAATTCAGCCATCAGAAAGGCCGCCGCTCCCATGACGGGCGGCATGATCTGTCCCCCAGTCGAGGCGGCCGCCTCGACTGCGCCCGCAAATTCCGGTCTGTAGCCGAGGCTTTTCATAAGAGGTATGGTGAAACTCCCCGATCCGACGGTATTAGCGACCGAGCTGCCCGATACCGTACCTTCCAGTGCGCTGGTCAGGACGGCCACCTTGGCCGGGCCTCCGGCGGCCCAGCCTGCGATGGCGTTGGAAATGTCGATGAAGAAGGTCATGATCCCGGTGCTGGTCAAAAAGGTACCGAACAGAATAAACAGAAAGATGAACGTGGCGGAAACGCCCAGAGGAATCCCCATGATCCCCTCCGTGGTGAACCACATGTGGGTGACGATGCGTTTGATCTCGTATCCGCGGTGGTTGAGAAAACCCGGGAAATAGGAGCCCAGATAGGCATAAAGCAGGAAACAGGAGGCGATGATAACGATGGGCAGTCCGACGATACGGCGTGTTGCCTCCAGGGTGAGCAGGATGCCGAGCACGGCCATGATACAGTCGGTGGTGGAGTACAAGCCGGCGCTCTCCATCAGGTTTTGGTAGGTAAGAATCGAATAGGAGGCCACCGTAATGCTCAGGAGGGAAAGGATGATATCCATGGGGTGAATCTGCAGGCCGCCGCTTCCGGCCCTTTTGGGCTTGCGAGTCGGGTAGAGAAGGTAGATAAGCGTCAGGGCGAACATCAGGTGTGTGGGACGCTGGATCTGGGCCTCCAGAAGCCCGAACATGGCGGTATAAAGCTGGAAAAGCGAGAAACAGACGGCAATGATCTTCACCAGGGTAACCCAGTGGCCGGTCAGTTTCAGATAGCGGGCTTCAGGGTCATATTTTTCAAGGATGGTGTCCACATCAACGGCTGCAGCCGTTTCTGACAGTTTCTGTGTCGTATCTCGCATCGAATCTATCCCCTCTGTTTGATCCCCGTCACCGATTACTGCCAAAAGCGTCATCCTGCAATAACCGGTGACGGGGCATGGCAATACAACATAACGATTTTCTTATTTAATAATGTTTTTCTCCTTGAAGTACTTTATTGCACCCGGATGGAACGGTATCGGGATGCCTCCCATGGCCGTTTCGAGTTTGAGGTACTTTCCTGCGGAATGCGCCTGGGCTATGGCGGCGTTTTCTTCATACATGACCTTTGTCATCTGGTAGACGAGATCTTCCGGAAGGTCGTTCCGGACCAGGATGCTGGAATAGACGGCGATGGTCTTGACGGGACTGGCCAGCCCCTGGTAGGCGTTTGCCGGGATCTCAAAACGGGCGTAAAGCGGATAGGTCTTGATGATCTTTGCAAACAGAGCGTCGTCGATTTCGAGGAATTGGACGGGATGCATTACATTGATATCCTGCAGGGCGCCATTAGGGACGGACACCACGAAGTAGCAGGCATCCACATGATTATCCTTGAACTGATCCGCGGACTCCGCATAGGACAGATATAACGGATTGATGTCTTTATCCTTCTTGTAATCCATTCCGACGAGGCCAAGGATCTGGCGGGCGCTGATTTCCGTCCCGCTTCCCGGAGGGCCCACGGAAACCTTTTTCCCCTTGAGATCGGTGATTTTCCTGATCGGGCCATCCTTGCGGGCAAATATCTGGATAACATCGGGATAGACGTTGCCGATTGCTGAATAATTCGTGTATTTTTCATTCTTGATCTGGAAGACCTCGAGGCCGTTGTAACCATAGAAGGCAATGTCGTTCATCGAGATGGCGACTTCAGCGCTTTTGCTTCCCATAAGACGGATGTTTTCCACGGAGCCTCCCGTGGCTTGGACCGTGACGTTGAGATCCGGAATTTTCTTATTCCAGACCTGGGCGATAGCGCCGCCAAGAGGATAGAATGTGCCGGACACGCCTCCTGTTGCGAAAAGAAAATTTGCCTTTCCGGCCAGACATTCCGTGGTGAAGAACAGTGCCGCGACAAGGAACATAGACATGACGAGATGTTTTTGTTTCATGATTCCCTCCTTCTTTGATATTTGATGTTTTTGTTTCATGATTCTCTCCTTCTTTGCTATTTCTTTCGGTCCGCAAACTCGTCCAGCTTTTCGAGGCGTTCCGGGGCCGATACGGTTGCCAGACAGGCCTCGACTTCGTAGTCCATCAGCGCCTCCAGGCTGACCTCCGAGGCCATGTTGAGACCCTTCTTGATCAGGTTGATGGAGAAGAGGGAGTTGGCGGCTATCTTCCTGGCCATAGCCAGAGTCTCCTCCATCAGCTGTTCACCGGGAACTGACTTGTTAACGAGACCGATTCGTTCAGCCTCTTTTCCGTCGATGTACTCGCAGGTGAACAGCAGCTCCCTGGCCTTGCCCTGTCCCACAAGATCCTGAACGAGTCTCATTGCGCCTCCCGTCACGGAGGATGAGACCCGCGCTTCGGGGGAGCCGAACTTCGCCCCTTCATCGGCGATCCGAATGTCGCATGCCAGGGCCAGCTCGTAGCCGCTTCCCAGGGCGAAGCCGTTCACCGCTGCGATTGTCGGCTTCGGATAGCGGATAATCCGGCGGGAGATCTCCTGAAGATGGACCAGGTAATCCCGGTAGGCTGTAAGAGACCGGCCTTTGGAGTCCTTTAAATCAGCGCCGGTGGAAAAGGCCCGTCCCGCTCCGGTGAAGATGAGTACCCGAACGCCCTTATCCTCGAGCGCGTCGGCGAGGGCCCGCTCCACGTCGAGCCAGAGCTGCTTATTCATGGCATTAAGCACCTGGGGGCGGTTCAGGGTTATAATGGCAACGTCTTCTTTCTTTTCGTAAATGATGCACTCAAAAGTCATGATAATCCTCCTTAACCGATGATAATGCGGGCGTCGACGACGGACGCTCCCTGTTCGTGTACGATAATCGGATTGATATCCACTTCCTGAATCTCCGGATGATCGGCGGCCAGCTGGGCGATTTTCTGCAGGACGTCCTTGAGGATGCCCGTATCCTTCGGCTTCTGCCCCCGTACACCGGCCAGGAGGGGATAGCCCTTGATATCGTGGATCATCTCCTCCAAATCGAGATCGGTCGGAGGGGCTACTCTGAAAGAGACGTCCTTTAAAACCTCCACAAAAATGCCGCCGAGGCCGAACATGAGAACTGTTCCGAACTGGAGATTCCGTGTCATGCCGATGATGCATTCCTGTCCCATGGGCGCCATCGGTGCGATAAGGACACCTATGGCCTTATCCGGTCCGCAGAACCTGATGGCGTTTGCGATAACCTTTGCGAAGCCCTCTTGAACGGCTTTCCGGTTTTCCAGGTTCAGGAGGATTCCGCCCGCTTCGGACTTGTGGATGATTTTGTCGGAGACGATTTTCAAGGCGACGGGAAAGCCTATAGCGGTCGCCGCTTCGACTGCTTCACCCGCTGTTTTTGCCAGTGTGGCCGGGGGCAGGGCGATACTGTAGAGGGAAAGAAGTTCCCTTGCTTCCGTCTCCAGGAGATTTTTCCTGTTCGCTCCCTTGACCGCCTCGATCATGGCATGGGCCTTGTCCACATCCGCAGGAACGGCCGGCAGTGGTTTAGCGAGATTCAACTTTTCCCGTCTGGCTGCGAATTTGGCCATATAAGCCAAGCACTGGGCGGCCCGTTCAGAGGATGGGGTCAGCAGGACGCCGTTTTCAGCAAGGATCTCCATGGAACGAAAGGGGGCCTGAGCAAAGGATGTGTGGATGGCGATCGGTTTTTCGTATTGCCGCATCAGACGGACCAGTTCCCTGGAGGTCTTCTCTTCCAGTTCGCCGACATGCGGGGCTATGATCTCCTTGAACCCGCCGAAAAATCCCGTTACATAAACCGAATCTACACACTGCTCCTCCATGAGAACCTCTACAACCTTGTTGATCATGTCGGGGTTCTCTTCGGCCGTTCCGCCGTAATCGATCGGATTCGATGCCGGCATTCCCGCGAGCAGGAAGGGACGGATCCTGTCCTGGGTCGCCTGCGGAATCACTGGGACCTCCAACCCGTAGTGTTCGGCGTTGTCTGCGGCAACCGAGTTGTCACCACCCCCCTCCGAAACGATGGCGACCCTGTTACCCTTCGGGAGAGGCATGTTGGCGAAGGAAATAGCCACATCGAACATCTCGTCCACGTTGCTGACCCGAACGATTCCAGCCTGGCGGAATGCCGCATCAACGACTGCATCATTGGCGGCCAGGGATCCCGTGTGCGATGCCGCAGCCCTGGCGCCTGCACCGCTCCGTCCGACCTTGAGGATTACGATCGGTTTGCGCTTGGAAACTTCCCGCGCTATACGGACTATCTGGCCGCCGTCCTTTATTCCCTCCATGTACATCAGGATCGCCCTGGTCTGCTCATCCTGTCCCAGGTAGTCGATGTATTCGTGGAACTGGACGCCGATCGCGTTTCCAGCGGAAATTATGTGGCTAAGTCCCACCCCGCGCATATCGGCATAGTGAGTGATCGAGTCGATTATGTTACCGCTCTGGGCGATGACGGCCAGAGGTCCATTTTTGATCGGCGGGACACCCAGGAGGTTCATCCGGGCGGAGGCACAGAAGAGGCCCGAACAGTTGGGGCCGATGATTTTGGCGCCTCCCTCGGTAGCGGTCCGGAGTATCTCCGTTTCGATCCTTTTCCCTTCCGCGCCCGTTTCCCCGAGCCCTGCCGTAATGATCACGATTCCTTTTGCACCCATCTTAACGCTGTCCGCAACGGCCTGTGGAATGAATTTCGGGGCAACGACGATCATGACGAGGTCTACCTCCTCGCCGATATCGAGGATCGAGGGATAGGCCTTTCTTTCGAACAGGGTATCCCGCTTGGGGTTAATGAGGTAAATTTTCCCCGGATAACCTCCCTTGATCAGACTCCTCGTTCGTCGTTCAGCCGCCTTGCCTGGAACCTCGGAGGCTCCGATGACCGCGACAGAGGCAGGATTGAAAAGACGGTTTAACGATGACATGACATTCTCCTTGTCTGTGATTATTGATATTCCAAATGTATGAATCTCATTTATATCTCCATGGACAAATGACAGCTTTGTCAAATCTCGAACAGCCTGATGCTGCCTATGGAGGGGTAATTTTCTTTCGACCTTTCTTGTAATCGGCGTAGGGAAGGACGTAAATCTCCTTCTTCTGCCAGAGGGATTCTCTTTCCTTCAAGGCCTTCATCGTCTCCTCCGGATTCTGGACGCTCAGCTCCGTCAGAAGGGCATTGACCAGGCTCATGGCTGCGGTAAAGGATTCGATGAAGGAGTCGAGTCTGGAATGGACCGGCAGAACCCAATCGGCGTTGCGGGCGAGTGGAGATAAGACGGAATCGGTGATGGCGCCGACCCGGGCACCGTTTCCCTTGGCGTATTCCAGTATTTCGATGGTCAATCGGGTGTATCTGGGGAAACTGATGCCGATGACGAGATCATCGCTGCTCATGCCGTGCAAAGTGTTCCAGACATCCCCGTAGCCGGGGATCACCGGCGAGGCTTGTTTTTGCAAAAAACGGAGGTAGAGGGCCAAAACGAGGGCTGGGGCATGGGCCCCTCGGAGTCCCACAACAAAAATACGCCTGGCATTCTTCATATCGGTGACGGCCTTGTGGAATGTTTCAAGGGAGATATCCCGGAGAGTCTCGGAGAGGTTCCGGATATCCTCCTGAATGATCCTGGTGAGGATGTCGCCATCCGTCCGGATGTTTTTAACGGTTTGTTCGAGTCGGGTGACCGTGGTCAGACGATTCTGAAGGTTTTTCCGGAGCATCTGCTGCAGTTTTGGATAACCGTCGAAGCCCAGAACTTGTGCAAGCCTCACTATGGTAGCTTCGCTGACCCCCGCCTTTTTAGCAAGCTTCGATGCCGTCAGGAAGATCGATTCCTCGTAATGGTCCATGATATACTGTGCCGCGCGTTTCTGGGCTCCAGTCAGTTGAATCCGGTTGTCTGAGAGAAGGGTATTTATTGGCATGAAATAATTCCTTCATTAGTTAATGATGATGAAGGAATTATTTCTTAGCTGATGCCTCTTGTCAAGAAAAAAACGCAAAAAGTTATAACAAATTAGAATTGCATACTATTTTATGTTTAAGAGGGTTGTTATATGATAAATTCTGAGCATATTCAGTAAGACAGAAGGAAAGCGGAGGACAAGTGTGTTCGCTGTTTCGGTTCATTGCAAAGCAGGCCCGGGGGCATATAAATGCTGATGAAACTGGTTATAAATGTTTTTTCATGATAATTAATTAATTTTAGAGATGATATTCAGTTAACCATCGTGAAGAAGGCGGACAAAAAAGCCTTTTGCCCGCACATACGAATAAGAAACGATTGAGGAATTGCTTTCATGAATACTCGTTTTGTGTTTTTTGCCCTGACATACTTATCTTTTGGGGTACTGCTTAATCTTGTTTACCTCATACTGCTTCCATTTGTTCTCATCTCCGACCCGCTGCGAAGACAGTATTTTAAAATCTATTATAAATTTCATGAGATTGTATCAAACCTCTTCTGGGAAACACGTATGACGGGATACCAGGTGGAAAAAAGTCCCCGGCCGGTTATATTTATCCTGAACCATCAGACTGTTCTGGATAGCCTGCCGATCTATCTGGCATATCCGCATTTATGTAAAATGGTGGTCTTTTCCGGAATACGATGGCTGCCTGTTATCGGGTTAATCCATATGTTCTTAAAGAATATTTTTGTCAACCGCGCTTCAAAATCCAGCAGAAAAGCAGCGCTGGGGAAATCGGCGCTTTATTTAAGACAGGGGTTTTCCCTTATCTTTGCCCCTGAAGGAACGCTGAATCCGACTGAAAGTCTTATGCCGTTTAGGATCGGACCCTTCAGGCTGGCTTGTGAAATCGGAGTGCCGGTGATCCCGGTAAGACAGGAAACCAAAGTGCTTTTTGGAAATAAGAAAGGATTAAAACTTCTACCGGGAAGTCTGAGGATTCACTTTTTTGAACCGATAGATACGACAAACAAACGGCCCGAAGATGTCAGGGATATCGCATTTGAGAGAATTCAATCTTTTCGGTTAACCTGACCCTTGAAGTTTGTTAAACAAACCCCCTCTTTTCCATTCGTCTATCTTTTCTCCGGCATATTGATACCCAACGTCAACAATCTCTTCTATTGCCTCAAATTCCATTATTCCGTATCTTGAGATCGGGGGCTCAAGGTAATAATCGGCTGTCCTTGCAGCATCTTTTGCCTGACGTATACTTCCGAGCATATTTGCCCGTGTAAGCACCGTAAAAATATTCGGCAGCTTTGACTTTTTTTTACGTGGGAAAAGATTATGCCAAAGGATTTTCCAGGGGGATGGAAATTCCTCTATGGAACTGTCTATACCGGCATCCTCTTTGGGGTTGACATTGACTACGATCACAGTTCCTCCATAAAGGTTTTTCATAATGTCACCGGGCAGATTGTTCAATACGCAACCGTCAACGAGGAGATTCCCCTTCTCTGTAACCGGCGGGAGAACTCCCGGCAGAGAGAGGCTTGTCCTTACTGCTTTCCAGAGAAGACCGCTTCGATGGATCACCGTCTCGGCCTGGGTCAGGTTGGTAGACACACAAAAAAATCTCAACCACAGATCCTCAATATGAGCCGATCCGTAAAGCCTTTTCATGGCGCTTTCAAGTCTTTTGCTTCCATACAGAGAAATGACCGGTATGGTATAATCCTTAAACGGCCTATCCTTTTCATACAGATCTTTTTGTACCCGGGTCATCTCTTCTATTGTCATGCCCATGGCGTAATGAGAAGCAACGACGGCGCCCATCGACGTTCCGCCGATTATGTCTATGGGGACGCCTGCTTCATTAAGAGCGCGAATGACGCCAATGTGGGCAAATCCCCGTGCGCCTCCTCCTCCGAGCACCAGGCCCACCGACTTTCCAGTCAGAATTCGTACCAGGCGCATGAAATCGGCGTCTGAATTCAACCGCACATGCTGGTGATGATCTATGCGGCGGGCATCCATCCATGATCTTGTTCCCGGGTGCAGTTTTTTTTCATCTTTGGTCAAAAGGACGAGGGTTCGCCCGGCTGATGTTATGTCACGGTCAGGGCTTAATAACGATTGCTCTGTTTCACCCGGTTCCGGATTTTCCCCGGCACATCCTACCAGCAAAATTTCGTCCGCCAGGCGGACGCATCTGCGGGACCAGGCGGTGGGGGAAAGATCTGCTTCATATATGTTGCAGGAGTTTTTTGCTTCCTGCTCATCCAGCCAGGCTTCCAGCTTGAGATTGTCCTGGTTTTGTTCATCTGCCTGGGAAATCCCGGGAGTGTTGAAAAAGCTGTCGACTATCGCACTGTTAAGATGAAGCACCGGGCCGTGGGCTTTAAGAGAAAACGAGAGGCGTGAAGCAAATTCAGTTAAAGGTACGGCCGGGCTCAGGGGAACAAGGGCTATATTTGTTTCAGACGCTGTGGTCTGCCTGCAGGCAGTTGCGTTTTTCAGCCGGTATATGATTGTTCTTGTTATCTGTTTCAGTGCCCGGGGATAAAGATCGATCACATTCTCGAAATCATCTTTCGACAGCCTGATCAGTTCGCTGTCCCGCACAGCATAAATGCTCGCGGATCGCTCTTCTCCTGTGAGAAGCGACATTTCTCCGACACTTTCACCTCTCCGGATATCCCCTACAGGTTTTTCAGATCCGTCATCGGATTTTACCGTTGCCCTCAGGCGGCCGCTGATTACAATATAAAGGCAGTCGCCTGGATCACCCTGTCGAATCAGGCACGAGCCCCGGTTAATGTGAATCCATTCGATACGATTTAAAAAATCATTGAAGAGCGTTTCGTCAGAAGCACCGAATATCTTAGGAAGAAGGGCCTCTATCAGTTTCAGCTTCAGGGGCTGGTTGAAGATTTCTTTCATCATATTCGCCCGTTCGGAGTGGTGTTGCTGAGCTTTACGAATTCTTCGACTGTAAGGGTTTCGGCGCGCCGCGCAGGATCAATTCCGGCGATGTTTAAGGCCGAAACCGCAGTTTGTGCGTCGATTCCAAGCTCGCTTCCTGAAAGTGAGTTTTTGAGGGTTTTGCGCCTTTTCCCGAAAGCGGCCTTGATTACGCTGAAAAAGAACTTCTCATCATCTGCCGGAAAATCCTGACTCTCCTTGAATTTTATTTCAATGATCTGGGAGTCTATTTTCGGCTTCGGGAAAAAGAGAGATGCTTTTACGTCGGCGATTTTATCGATATCGGCGCAGTACCGCAGCATGACGGAGATCCGGCCGTAGTCTTTGCTGCCCGGCTTTGCGCATATCCTTTCCGACAGCTCCTTCTGGAACATCAGTACGGCGCGGCTAAGGCATTTTCTCTGAATAATGAGCTTTACCAGCACCTGGGATGAGATGTTATAAGGAAGATTCCCGATAACGACTATTTTGCGGCCATGCTTTACGGCTGTGCTTTCAATATCCGTGTCCAGGATGTTTTCGTTCATTATACTGACATTATCGATATTTTTCGCAAGAAGTTCGGTTCTTAAAAGTGGCAGGAGATTTATGTCCTTTTCGACCGCATAAACTTTTTCCGCGGCAAGAGCAAGCGGAACTGTGAGGGCTCCAAGGCCGGCTCCTATTTCGAGAACAATATCCTCTTTCGATATGCCTGAACGGGAGACGATCATTTCCGCCGTTTTCGGGTCGGTGAGAAAATTCTGGCCGAACTGCTTTTTGGGGGAAAGGTTCCATGCAGAAAGGAGCGTTCTTGGTGATGTCATGAATCGGGTTTTTCCTGATTATTTGTCAACAGTCTTCTGCGTGAGCGGAATTTTTTTACCAGGCGGCGGGTTATAAAGTACGAGGCAGCGGCGAACGGAATTCCTATGATTACTCCGCCCGTTAACAAGGCAATAGTTGCGTCAAATCCCAGCTTTGTCAGTTCGGTAAATGTCGTGTATTTAGTGTCGAAAGGAGTCGAGGTGCCCAGGATCAGGGCGCCGGTTTTATAACTCCCCAGATAGATGAAAGGTATGGTAAGAGGATTTCCGATCCAGACGCCTATCGCGGCAGCCGCCTTGCTTGCCCGCAGGATATACGCCAGAATTATTGCAATGAATGTATGAAAAGGGAAGGTCGGGGTGATTCCGACAAAAATTCCTATCGCCATCCCTGCCGCTATAAAATGCGGATCTCCCTTCAGTTGCTTTACGCGTTCGATAAATTGGGCTGTTTTCTGCTTCAGGTTCATCTGTATAAATTTCTTTTTGAATGAAAAAAGTGGATATTCAAAACTAATTCACGAATAGTTTATCTATATCAGAAGATATGACATATTCAAGAAGATTTATACGGTGGTGATTATGGGGTTTGAGCCTTAAAGCTTGACTTAAAGAATTATATCAATTAGTTTTACACTAGTATTTATTCCAGAGATAATCCATGACTTAACAGGAGGAGATATGGTGAGAAAAAGGGGGAAATCGGTCAGTTTTGATGCTATGGTCAAATTTTTTATGTTAAATTATGATATTCCGTCGAGGAAAGATATTCAAAAGATCGCTGCCAGGCTGGATAATCTGGAGACGCTTATTAAAAATACCTGTGTGCCTGCAAAAGCCAGGCGGACGGCGGCCTTCTCAGGCAGAGGAACATCCTCCGGAGAAAAACCGGTTAAAACGGCTTTTGAAATGGTGTTCGGAGTGATAAAGGGTTTTGATCATGGAGCGGGTTTTGCTGAAATTCAGGCTAAAACCGGTTTCAGTGAGAAGAAAATCCGAAACATCATATTCAGGCTCAACAAGTTCGGGAAGATAAAAAGAAAGAGCAGGGGGACTTACATAGCGGTATAGTATCGGGGATCAGGGGTCAGGGAGCAGGGATCAGGGAGCAGGGATCAAGGGGCAGTGAATAGTGAATGGGAATGTTAAGAAGACTGACGGCTGAAGTTGCTGACATTCTTCAGTCTAAAAACCTTCAGTCTATTATACAAACCAGCGACCAGGATTTTAAATGAACAAAACAACCGACGGAAATAATGAAAATATCTTTGAGGGAGAGATGCTTTCGGGCTATGGCGTGAAGCGCGTTGTCCGGCTTCCTGAGATCAGCTCATTTTACTATGAGCTTGAGCATATAGCCACAGGCGCAGGGCACATCCACATAAGCAATAATGACAGAGAAAACACCTTTTGCGTTGCTTTCAAGACCGTGCCCGCCGATTCAACCGGAGTTGCCCATATACTTGAGCACACCGTATTATGCGGCTCCCGGAAATTTTCGGTGCGCGACCCTTTCTTTTCGATGATCAAAAGAAGCCTTAATACATTTATGAACGCTTTCACGGCGTCGGACTGGACTATGTATCCTTTTTCAACTCAGAACAAAAAAGACTTCTATAATCTCATGGATGTATATCTGGACGCCGCTTTTTTCCCGCTCATAGACGAGCTTAGTTTCAGGCAGGAGGGGCACCGCCTTGAGATGGAAGAGGGAGATGTGAACGGAAAGGAACCTTGTCTCGTTTACAAGGGAGTGGTTTATAACGAGATGAAGGGAGCGATGTCGTCCCCCGACCAGGTCCTGTCCCGGTCGGTATTGAATGCCCTCTACCCTTTAACCACATACGGTTTCAATTCCGGGGGAGATCCCGCCGAAATACCGTCCCTTACCTACGAGCATCTTAAAAGGTTTCACAGAAGGCATTACCATCCCAGCAATTCCTTTTTCTATACCTACGGGAATATGCCGCTACGGGAAAGTCTTTCGTTCATCGAGGAAAAAGTATTGAATAAATTCGAGCGGACAGACCCCGGCACGGTTGTTCCGGCTCATCCCAGATGGATCGAACCGAAAAAAACCCGGTATTACTATCCGCTGGCAAAAAATGAAGATCCATTGAAAAAGAACCAGGTCTGCATAGCGTGGCTGACATCGGACATAAACGACATTTTCGAAGTGCTGGTGCTGGTGCTGCTCGAGCACATTCTTCTCGGGAACGCCTCTTCTCCCCTCCGCAAAGCGCTCATAGATTCGGGACTCGGATCTTCCCTTTGCGATTCGTCCGGGTATGATCCCGGAAACAGGGATACTATGTTTGTCTGCGGCCTGAAGGATGTCGGGGAATCGGATGCCGGAGAGATTGAAAGGATAGTCTTTGAAACGCTTTCAGAACTTGCCGGAAAGGGAATAGATAAAAAGCTTATAGAATCGGCAATTCACCAGATAGAATTTCACCGGAAAGAGATAACAAACACCCCGTATCCATACGGAATAAAAATCATGCTTTCTTTTGCGGGAACAAGGCTTCACGGAGGTGATCCGTCAAGGATACTCAACCTTGATGAAGACCTGAACAGGCTCCGGGAGGAATTGTCGAAAGGGCCTCTTTTTGAAAACAGGATAAGAAAGTATTTCATCGGCAACCCCCACAGGGTGCTTTTAACGCTTGTTCCGGATCATGACATGGAGCAAAGAGAGAACACGCGTGTGGCGGAAGAGCTTGAAAGGATAAAGTCTGGTTCAAGTAAAAGCGATATTGGGAAAATTAATAATGACGCAACGTGCCTTGAAGCGCTCCAGGGTAAAAAAGAGGATCTATCCTGCCTTCCGACCCTTGAGATTTCGGATATACCTCCTTCGGTGGAGGATGTTAAGGAGTCTGCTTCATACGGCGTTATCCCGGTTTCATGCTATGAGCAGCCCACGGGAGGAATTTGTTACTTTACCGCGGCAGCCGGGACGGGATTAGCTGATGAGAAGCTGATGCAGCTTGTTCCCTTTTTTTGTTTTGCTTTTTCCAGGACAGGCACCACCGTCAGAAATTATTCGGAGATGGCGCAGCGTATCGACGCCTATACCGGCGGAATCGGCCTTTCAGCAAATGCAAGGACCGGATTCGGAATATCCGGCTCCTGTGTTCCGTTTGTCTCTTTTAACGGGAAATGCCTTGCAAGAAATATCGACATGATGTTTGACATAATTAAAGAGCTTGTCTTCAAGCATGATTTTTATGACCTTGTCCGTTTGAAAAATCTTCTTCTTGAATACAAGGCCGGTCTCGAATCTATGGTTGTGCCCGGCGGGCACAGGCTGGCCATTTCCCTTGCGTCCCGGAATTTATCAAACACTTCGGCATTAAATGAGAAATGGAACGGAATTCATCAGCTCCTTTTTATAAAAAAACTTACCGAAGATCTTTCCGGCGAAAAATTACAGTTGCTTGCAGACGACCTTGCTTTAATCGCTTCCGAAATCATGACAGGAAAGAATTTTAAAACGGCGGTCATAGGCGACGGACGTGCGCTTTCCGCTGCGCTTCCGCATACTCTTTCCCTCAGGGAAGGGCTTCCGGAAGGCATCCGCGACTCATTTTCGTTAAACGGTGTTTCGACAGGTAAAGATACGCCTAATGAGGGATGGAGCACGTCATCGGCTGTCTCTTTCGTGGCCTGTGTTTTTCAGGCAGTCCGCATGGAGCATGAAGACGCGCCTGTACTTGCTGTTACCGGGAAGATGCTCAAGTCGATGTACCTTCACCGTGAGATCCGTGAAAAAGGAGGGGCATACGGCGGGTATTCGATTTACAGTCCGGAAGACGGCATCTTCTCTTATGCTTCCTACAGGGATCCGCACATAATCAACACACTGAAGGTTTACAGGGAAGCGCCGGCATTCATAAGGGCGGGAAACTTTTGCGATGAAGATGTAAAAGAGGCCATTTTGCAGGTCTGCTCCGAAACCGATAAGCCTGATCCGCCGGGTCCGGCGGCAAGAAAGGCGTTTTATCGGAAAATCGTTTCTCTTTCGGATGATCTGAGGGGGCGTTATAAAAGCGGGGTTCTTGCAGTAACCAGGGAAAAAGTGATAGAAGCGGCGGAAAAATATTTAGGTGATAACAAAAAAAACAGCGGAGTCGCGGTTATATCGGGTGAAGAAAAGCTTAAATCGGCCAACGAACAGCTTGGAGATTCGGCTTTGAAGCTTTTCAGAATTTAATCGAAACCCCGCTGAACGCATTCTCCGCCGAAGGTCCGCCGAGGCAGACTTGCGGCGGAGTTAGCGAGCGAATTATAAGCAGACACTATTCCCTACGGTCGAAGATTCTCCATTGCTTGCCGCGGGGAATCTTCAATCCTGAAAAAGTTTTTTAAGGTTTCCGCAAACCGTATCGCTCGGCGTTCCTTTTCCCTTCGCAACCTCTACGGTATAGAGCCCCAATATCTTGTAAAGGTGAAGAAGATGCGGTGTTTTGGATCCGATTTCGAGGAGATGATTTTCAATCGTTTGAATATCGCCTCTTGCGATAGGGCCGGTCAGGGCATCACGGACGCCCATTTTTTCGATGTTTGAGAGCGTGCCTTCGATGAGCGGCTTTAAACCCCTGAAGGCGTCATTATCCGGAACACCTGCTTTGCGTATGAGGCTCAGTGACAGATCAATGAGCGTTGCGAGGTAATTTGACGCAACAACAGCGGAAGCATGGTAAAGAATTTTGGCTTCCGTCTGTATGGTGACGCAGCCTGAGCCGAGATCTGCAGCAACCAGACTTGCGGCGTCTATTGCTTTTTTATCGCCTTCGACTGATGTCACGATGCCTGAAAAGGGATTATGGGAATATTCAGTTGAGGCAAAGCTTTGCAGAGGGTGCATGGAGCCTATGCTCGCCCCGCAGTTTTTTGCCGCGAGAAGCACGGTTGATGTAAGCGCTCCGCTGCAATGGAGGACGACCGAACCGGAGTTGAAGCCGTTTTTCACCGCGATGCAGTCACAGGCCTCTTTTATCGTTCCATCGGGTGTTGTTATGAAGACTATATCAGCCTTCCGCGTTACTTCCCATGCGGTATCTGTGTAATTGACGGAACCTGTCAGGTCCGCGACTCTTTTTGCTGAAGAGAGGCTTTTGCTGGCAAGGCCGGCCGGAATGTAGCCGGCTTCAGCAAGATATTTGGCAAGGGCGGTGCCCACCCTGCCGCATCCGACTATTGCAAATGAGGGTTTCATGGATTTATTCACTTTTTTGACATAGCAGCATCGAGATGATATTTATAATCAGATGATGTTATGCTTACAATAGTTGAGATTCTCATGCAAGAATGAAAAGATAAAAGTTGAAGGGTAAAAGGAGGAAAGGAAGATGGAACCAAAAAAGATGACTGCTCCGGATTTAAAGGAAAAGAAAAAAAGCGGTAGAAAGATAACGATGCTCACCGCATATGATTATCCAACCGCTCTTCTTGTCGACAGGGCCGGGATTGATGCCATTCTCGTGGGGGATTCCCTCGGCATGGTCGTGCTCGGCTACAGGGACACGGTTTCTGTTACGATGGAGGAAATGCTTCATCACACAAAAGCTGTTTCTTCCGCGGTCAGGAGCGCGCTTGTGATAGGCGATATGCCCTTCGGTTCATATAACGTCTCGGTGAAAAAGGCGATCGAGAATGCGAACAGGATGATGAAGGAAGCGCACGCGGACTGCATCAAGCTTGAGGGCGGACGATCAATGGCTCCTCTTGCCGGGGCGATTGTAAGAGCCGGCATTCCCGTCCAGGGGCATATCGGCCTTACACCGCAGACCGCTTCTTCTCTCGGCGGATTCAAGGTGCAGGGAAAAAGCTTTGAGGCTGCAAAAGCACTTATTGAGGATGCGAAAGCTCTTGAAGATGCCGGTTGTTTCTCGATAGTGCTTGAAGCTATTCCTTCTCCCATAGCAAAGATAATCACGGAAAAAGTTTCTATACCTACGATAGGAATAGGCGCAGGTATCGACTGTGACGGGCAGGTTCTTGTAATCCATGACCTCATCGGTCTTTTCGAGAGGTTTACGCCCAAGTTCGTCAAGCAGTATGCCAAAATCAGCGAGGATATACTTTCGGCCGTCAGCCGGTATAAATCTGATGTCGAGAATATGAAATTTCCAGAGGAAAAGCACGGCTTTTCCATGAATGAAAAAGAGCTCGAAAAACTGAAAACAAAAAAAAGAGTCCGTTCATCAACTAAAAGGACACCGGCGTAACATCCGATATTGAAATGCAAAGAGAGAAAACATAATTATTGACTAAGTGGCGGGTGCTGGAATAGATAAACTTGTTTTAATGAAGATTTATATACAAACGATACTGATGATACCACAATAAAGTCGTTATATTACGAGTTAGTTTATGATATGGAACAGAATATTTGGGAGTTTAAAATAAGAGATGATACAGTTAATCAGAGGTTTTAAGGACATACTTCCGGGAGAAACCGGTCTCTGGCAGAAGATTGAAAAGACCGCAGCCTCCCTTTTTGAAGATTTCGGGTTTTGCGAGATTCGCCTTCCAATTCTCGAGCATACGGAGCTTTTCTCAAGGAGCATAGGTAAAGATACCGATATTGTTGAAAAAGAGATGTATACTTTTGCCGACATAAAGGGTGATTTTGTCACCATGCGCCCGGAAGCCACAGCATCGATTGTGAGGGCTTATATTCAGCACAGGCTTTATGCTGTCGATCCTGTCCAGAAATTATACACAATAGGCCCGATGTTCCGGAGGGAGAGACCGCAAAAGGGAAGATACAGACAGTTTTATCAGATAAATGCGGAGGTCTTAGGAGTCGAATCACCTCTTGTCGATGCCGAGCTGATATTCATGCTGGCCGAACTCTTTAAAAGACTCTCCGTTTCGGATATCAGCGTACATTTGAACAGCCTCGGATGCCCCAAATGCCGTCCGGGTTTTACACGGGCCCTTCAGAGGTTCCTGTCAAAAGTTACGACACAGCTTTGTGCCGACTGCCAGAAGAGGAAGGATAAAAACCCGCTGAGGGTTCTTGACTGCAAGGTGCTGGCATGCCGTGAAGCGGTTGCGGATGCACCTGCCATGATAGACCACTTGTGCGGGGAGTGCGAGGCTCATTTTGCAACAGTCAAAAACTCACTGAATAACCTGAGCGTTCAGTTTGAAATCGACAGGCGTCTCGTGAGAGGGCTTGATTATTACACGAGGACCACCTTTGAGATCCAGACCGGCTCGCTGGGCGCCCAGAGCGCTGTTGCCGGCGGCGGACGATATGACGGGCTGATAGAGTCTCTCGGCGGGCCGGCCCAGCCTGCAATAGGCTTTGCGATAGGACTTGACAGGCTTGCCGAGATAGTTGACGCAAACAATAAAGAGACTGCCGGCGGGATAGATCTTTTTATAGCCGCCCTCGGGGAGAAAGCTAAAACGGCTGCCCTCAAATGGGCATGCGATCTCAGCCGTTGCGGGATAAAAACCGAGGCTAATTTTTCGGATAAAGGGCTGAAAGGGCTGATGAAAAGGGCGGACAGACTCGGGGCCAGGCATGTTCTGATTGCAGGTGATAAGGAGCTTGATGAAGGTGTCGCCGTTTTGAGGAATATGTCGACGAAGGAACAGGTTTCCGTTAAAGTCGAAGGGATCATCGATACTCTTAAATCAAAACTGACGGCTTCGTAAAAAGTCATTCTGCTGTGTTGCGCTTCATCTTTCGTCATTGCAGCGTACTGATAAGTACGCTTCATTCCTCAAGATTCGCGCGCCTTGCATAATGAGCTTTTTACTTTGCCGTCAGAATTTGTGCTTACAACGAACTAGTCAATTTTAATATAGAATTTGAGAGGAGTCAATTAATTGACCGATATACTTGGTGAAATGAGAAGAACCCATAACTGCTGCGAGCTTGTATCAGGTGATGCAGGTTCTGAAGTCGTTCTCATGGGATGGGTTCAGCGGAGAAGAGATCACGGAGGAGTGATATTTGTCGATCTGAGAGACAGGGAAGGAATTACGCAGGTTGTTTTCAATCCCGATTTAGATAAGGAAGTACACGAAAAGGCCCATGCGATAAGAAGTGAATATGTAATAGGTATTCGTGGAAAAGTTTCGATGCGCCCCGAGGGGATGTCAAATCCGAATCTTAAGACCGGAGAGATAGAAGTTTTTGCGACAGAACTTAAAATATTGAATGAAGCGGGCACCCCGCCATTTTTAATTGAAGACTCCGTGGATGTCTCTGAAAATGTGCGCCTCAAGTACAGGCACATCGATTTAAGGCGTCCGAATATTCAGAAAAATCTGATCTTAAGGCACAGAGCGGCGGCGTCCGTGCGGCAGTATCTTAACGGTCTCGGATTTATCGATATTGAAACGCCTGTTTTAACGAAAAGCACTCCTGAAGGCGCGCGGGATTACCTTGTGCCGAGCCGGGTCAACCCGGGGATGTTCTATGCGCTTCCGCAGTCTCCACAGCTTTTCAAGCAGCTTCTGATGATATCCGGTTTCGACAGGTACTACCAGATTGTCCGCTGCTTCAGGGATGAGGACTTAAGGGCCGACCGCCAGCCTGAATTCACCCAGATAGATCTCGAGATGAGTTTTGTGGGCGAAGAGGACGTCATGGGAGTCTCCGAAGGCATGATAAAGACTCTTTTCAAGGAGGTGCTCGGCAGGGATGTTGCCGTTCCGTTTCAGAGGCTCCCGTATAGAGAAGCGATGGACCGTTTCGGACTCGATAAGCCGGATCTTCGTTTCGGGCTCGAATTGAAAGATGTTTCGGATATCGTAAAGACCTCCGGGCTCAAGGTCTTTGCTGGTGTTGTTGAAAAAGGCGGGATGGTAAAAGCTTTAAACGCAAAGGGATGCGTTGAGTTTTCAAGAAAAGAGATAGATGATCTTACCGAATTTGCGGCCGTATATAAAGCTAAGGGGCTAGCCTGGATTAAGGTGAAAGAAGACGGGTGGCAGTCTCCGATTGCAAAATTTTTTACTGATGAGGAAAAGGATAGACTGGCAAAACGCATCGATATGGAGACAGACGACCTTGTTTTTTTTGTGGCCGACCAGTCCAAAATCGCAAATGACGCGCTGGGGCATTTAAGGAATCATCTGGCCGGAAAACTGAAACTGATAGATGAAAACGAGTTCAGGTTCCTCTGGGTCACTCACTTTCCGATGATGGAATATGATGAAACGGAGAAGAGATACCAGGCGATGCACCACCCGTTTACAGCGCCCCTTGAGGAAGATTACGGGCTGCTTAAGGAGAATCCGCTTGCAGTCCGTTCAAGAGCCTATGACCTTGTTCTAAACGGCTCTGAAATCGGGGGAGGGAGCATACGTATTCATCAGAAGAAATTGCAGGAAAAAGTTTTCGAGACTCTCGGCATGTTACCGGAATCATACAATGAAAAATTCGGTTTTCTTCTTTCCGCGCTTGATTCCGGAGCTCCGCCGCACGGAGGCATCGCCTTTGGATTAGACAGGCTGGTCATGATATTATGCGGCGAGTCCTCCATAAGAGATGTCATAGCCTTCCCGAAGACACAGAAGGCGTCGTGTCTTCTTACCAATGCGCCGTCTGAAACGAGCAGAGCGCAGCTTGATGACCTTTGCCTTAGAATCAAAACAGTCAAAGCGTGACGGTCTTATTGATAAACACGGCCGCAGGCTTAAATGACATCCTTGATCAAAGCTCCGGGAAAGAATTCATAAATGAGATGCTCTCCTCCGTCCGGATGGAAACCGCTTCTTTTCAGGAACATCAACGAGTAACGAATCCTTCAATATAGTTGTAAAATGAACTTACAAGGAGTCCTTATATGACGCGTAATTATTACGAATCCGGGGATCTTGCGGATTTTCCGAACATAGCGGAACATGCGCAGGAACAGGGGAAGAAATTTTTCGATTATTACGGCGCATCGACTTCGGCCGGAAAGCTGAGCGAGCGTGAAAAGTCGCTGATAGCCCTCGCCGTGGCTATGACACAGAATTGTCCATATTGTATTGACGCCTATACAAACAAGTGCCTCTCCCTGGGAATCGGAGAAGATGAGATGATGGAAGCAGTGCATGTTGGCGCCGCAATGATGGCCGGAATCACACTCGTCCACTCTACCCAGATGAGAAAAATCATAAAGAAAAAGGCCATGTAATATGCAGGAGATCAGACAGCTCGAGGCGCTCGAAAAATACCACGTCCATTTTGCCGAAAAGCTCGCCGGGCCGGTGCTTGCCTCAGGAGTGGAAATACTCCAGTTAAACGTTGGAAAGCGGTGCAACCTTTCCTGCAGGCACTGTCATGTGGAAGCAGGCAATGAGAGAAAAGAGATGATGTCCGGAGATATTCTCAAACGGTGCCTCGAAGTGATAAGGGAAAACAGCGGCATTACCACGATAGATATCACCGGCGGAGCCCCGGAGATGAATCCTTCCGTAAAGGGTTTCATAAAGGATGCGGCAAAGATCGGGCGGCGCCTGATGGTGAGATCCAACCTGGCCATACTGGCGGACGAGGATTACGCCGATTATGCGGAGATCTACGCGGATAACGGAGTCGAGATCGTAGCGTCGCTTCCCGACTGCGACGAGGCGAGGGCCGACCGCCAGCGCGGGGCAGGTTTCTTCCGGAAATTCATAGGGGTTGCGGAAAGGCTGAATGAAATGGGATATGGAAAGCCGGGCACCGGCCTGCTCCTCAACCTTGTGCATAACCCTGTCGGGGCATACCTGCCGGCTTTGCAGAAGAGCATCGAAGAGGACTACCGCACCCGCCTGAAGAGTTACCACGGCCTGGATTTCAACGCTCTGTATTGCATAAACAACATGCCGGTGGGCAGGTATCTTGACTTCCTCATTGCTTCCGGGAATTACGAAGATTACATGCAGGTACTCGCGGAAGCGTTCAACCCTGCTGCATTAGATAACGTGATGTGCAGGACAATGGTCTCCGTGGCATGGGACGGAACCCTATATGACTGCGATTTCAACCAGATGCTCGGACTTCCGGTCTGCCCGGAACATTCCAGGCATATAGGAAGTTTCGACTTGAAACGGCTTGGGAACCGCCCTATAGCTCTGCATAACCATTGTTATGGATGTACGGCAGGCGCAGGCTCGTCCTGCCAGGGATCGCTTGATTAGAGAAATGGTCTCGATAATAATTCCGGTCTACAACGAAGAAAAGATAATAGCCGGGCAGCTTCAGCGCCTGTCGGCAGTTACAGGCTCTGATACGGAAGTGATCGCAGTTGACTGCGGAAGCGCCGACCGGACTGCCTGTATCATAGAGGCTCATGAAAATGTAACTCTTCTCAAGTCTCCCCGGAAGGGCCGGGCGGTCCAGATGAATTACGGCGCTTCTTTTGCAAAAGGGGATATTCTTTTGTTTCTGCATGCCGATGCAATGCTCCCCGCGGTCTGGAAGTCCGAGATCGGCAGGGCGATTGAAAGCGGCTGTGTCGCGGGCGGATTCAGGATCAGGTGCGGTGGGCATGAGGCGCTCGGGAGGAGCGAGCGGTTTTTTGCATACCTGTCGGGCATAAGATCCCGTTATGCAAAATACATGTACGGTGACCAGGCGATCTTCGTGAAAAAAAACGCATTCGAGTCCGTTTCGGGTTTTCCTGAAATTCCTATATTGGAAGATTATGAATTTTCAAGAAGGATATCAGGAATCGGGAAAATATACTATTCACGGCAGGTTGTCGATGTTTCCTACAGGCGGTTTGCGCACGGAGTCGTAACTGCCGCAGCGCTGATGCTGACGATTCCTTTTATGTACAGGCTGGGAGTGCCGCCCGATTACCTTGCTGGATTATACAGGGATATACGATGAAAGATGACAGCTTCGTAAAAAGTCATTCTGCTGTGTTGCACTTCATCTTTCGTCATTGCAGCGTACCAGTAAGTACGCTTCATTCCTCAAGATTCGTGCGCCTTGCATAATGAGCTTTTTACTTTGCCGTCAAAAATATGACTTTTAAAGAGACCATCAAAAATAACCTGCTTGTCATTTTTGCAAGGGAACCGGTTCCGGGGTGTGTCAAGACGAGGCTTGCAAAGGATGTCGGTATTGCGGCTGCTGCGGCCCTGTATGATCTGATGCTGCGCCATGTCGTAAAGAGCGTGATTTCGACGCAATACGACATTGTTATCTGCAAGACGCCTGAGAGCGGGGGCGCATGCTTTGAGAGCATGGCCCCCGGCGCCGTTGTCAGGGATCAGCCGGAAGGGGATCTCGGAGAGAAAATGTCGGGTGTTTTCAAGGCGGAATTCGCCCGCGGGTACAGGCGAATCTGCATAATCGGGACAGATTGCCCAGGCATATCATCTTCCGATATTCTGCGGGCTTTTGAACTTCTCGGAAACTTTCAACTTGTACTGGGACCTTCCTGTGACGGGGGGTACTACCTGGTAGGTCTGTCGGTTTTTCATCCGGAATTGTTTGAGGGCATTGCCTGGAGCACGGACGAGGTGCTTTCCGGCACTCTCAGAATTGCCCGCTCCCTTGGTATCGGTTATGGCTGTCTTGCAGTCAGGGTCGATATCGATGAGATCGCCGATCTTGAAAGATACATTTCAGAAAGTTTCGGAACGGAACTGTCTTCTGCATTTACGAAAATATTACAGGAGTGCGGATGGAAAAAGGCAAAATAATAACAGGCCTGCTGTTTGCGGCCGTGATTCTCGTCTTTTTCCTGAAGTAGGAGATTGAGGCATGAAATACGACCATCAGATAATCGTGATAGGCGGAGGAAGCGCGGGTCTTGTTGTTGCGGCCGGAGCTGCAGGCCTAGGCGCGGATGTCGCCCTTGTGGAGCGTGAAAAAATGGGCGGTGAATGCTTGAACAGCGGATGTGTTCCGTCAAAGGCTTTTCTGCGCTGCGCCCACCATGCCGCCGAAATCAGGGATTCTGCAAAATTCGGAATCAGGGCAACGACAGACGAGGTCGATATGGAAGCCCTGATGCAGAGGGTGAGCGGCGTGATCGGGGAAATAGAGCCTCATGATTCCGCGGAAAGGTTCAGGGGCCTGGGAGTCAATGTAATAAAGGGCGAAGCCCGGATCGTTGATGCTCATCATCTGAGAGTTGCGGAAAAAGAGATCAGCGCGAAATATATCGTGATAGCAACCGGGTCTGAGGCACTGGTTCCCCCGATAAAGGGGCTTTCGGGAACACCTTACTACACTAACCGCAATATATTTTCCATAAAAAAACTTCCTGTAAATCTTGTGGTGCTTGGCGGCGGGTCCATCGGGCTTGAGCTGGGGCAGGGGTTTTCCCATCTCGGTTCGAAAGTTACGGTCATCGACATGATGGGACGGCTTTTTATGAGAGATGACCAGGAAGTCGGCCCTCTGATGGAAAAAATGATGCGCGGTGAAGGTATGGAATTTCACCTGGGAGCGAAAATACTGGAGGTGACTCAAAACGACGGTTCCGGGGTGGTGAGAATCGAAAAAGAGAAAAAGATTCTTGATATCCCGTTCGATGCCCTGCTTGTTGCATTGGGAAGAGGGGCGGTAACCGATGGGCTTGGCCTGAATGATGCAGGCATTGCCGTCGACAAAAGGGGCTATATAAAGACGAATGACCGCCAGCAGACGAGCGTGCCCGGAATATATGCCTGCGGGGATGTGTGCGGGCCGTACCAGTTCACCCATATGGCCGGATACCAGGCGGGAATCGTTCTTCGCAACATCATATTCAAGTTTCCGGCCAGGGTCGATTATTCCGCAGTGCCGTGGGTCACTTACACGAGACCCGAAGTGGCCCATGCCGGGTATACGGAAGAGGCCGCGAAGGGAAAAGGGCTGCTGGGAGACAGCCTTCTCTGTGATCTTGCCGAAAACGACAGGGCGAGGACCGAAGGCGATGCTCCCGGGTTTATCAAGATTGTAATGGACAAAAAGGGGCGGATTATCGGGACAACGATAGTTGGGAGAAAAGCAGGGGAAATGATTGCTCTTTCGGTTATGGCAATCGGGCGGAAGCTGAAAGCGACATGCTTTATGAAGATGGTGTTTCCTTATCCGACGGAGTCTGAAATCTACGGCCTTGCATCAAGGAATATAGCAAAAAAATCTCTCAAACCTTGGATGAAAAAAGTTGTCAGGATGATGATCTGAATGGTTATATTTATCCGATATCACATAATTTATTTATTTTCTCACATATTCCGGGACTTAATTTATCTGGTCAACCGGGCGGGAAAGCGGTGAGAAATTTTTTCTTGACTTTGGCGCCGTTCTCTAATAGATAAGCAATCCTTTCAAAGACTGATCCCCAGTAGCTCAGTCGGTAGAGCAAGTGGCTGTTAACCACTGGGTCCGCGGTTCGAGTCCGTGCTGGGGAGCCAAACCGGGTCAAAACTGGGCACTCTTTCAAGGTGCTCACGTTTTGTTGACATATGAAGTGCGCCTGCCATGGCAGAATAACTGCCGGACGGGCGCACTTCTTTTTTGTCCGCTTTATCCATCCTGATTTCAATTACCAACACATATCTGTCATTTCTTGTAACCAACCATGGAAACAGCATATTATTAAGAAAAACCTCCGGGAATTTTTTTGGGACAACTTGTTGAACAAGATAAATCTTGCATATTTTCCTGAATAATGCCATATTCCTGTTTAGGAAAATGGAGGAATTCAGGAAAATGCCTACAAAAAGAGAAATGATAGACCAGTTGCGGAGCGGTAAGGTTGTCCTCTCACCACTCTCTTTTCGATTTCTGGAAGGACAATTGGAGGTTGATGGAAACCGTCGGCT